>CAZCVB010000344.1:0-2287 GCA_964501805.1 uncultured Desulfobacteraceae bacterium
AAAACCGCAGTGACACGTCCCCGGCAACGATCCTTTCTTCCCGTCCCGAATCGTTCAACAGGACCAGGGCGCCGTCCGCATCGATGCGCACCGCTTTCCCCGAGCGGGTGCCGCTTTTTTTCACGATCCGGACGCGGCGCCCCAGGACCATGCAGCGTTCGTTCCACCGCCGATAGAACAGTCCCGGGTCCCCGGATGCTGAAAACCGCGTATACATCCGGTCCAATCTCCTCAGGATGTGAACCAGAAGGTCGGTTCTGCAGATCTTTTTTCCGGTTTCCGACAGGATGCTGGTGGTGGGATAAAGGATCTCTTCCCCGGCCCCGGGGTTCCAGTTGACGTTCAGACCGAGGCCCACCACCATATGCGCCACCATGGGGCCGTCCATGGCGAGTTCGGAAAGGATTCCGCCCAGTTTCCGTTCTCCCACATAAAGGTCGTTGGGCCATTTGATCATGGCCCTTATCCCTTCCGTCTCCTCCAGCGCATCCATGGCGGCAAGGGCCAGAAGCATGGTGTGGGCGAATATCCCGTCCGTCCGGCAGCCGGGTCTCAGGACCACGGAGAAGAGCAGGTTGGTCCGGGCCGGGGAGAGCCATTTTCGTTTCATGCGGCCCCGGCCCGCGCGCTGCTGTTCCGCGATGACCACCGTTCCTTCGGGCGCGCCCGCGTCGGCCAGGGCCTTGGCCCGGGTATTGGTGGAATCGATGGTTTCATGATGTTCGATACGGCCGGAAAACAGGGTCCCTTCCACTCCGTTCTCGAGCCTCGCCGTATCAATCGGTCTGTTTTCCGCGTCCCGCCCGTCCGTTCTCATCAGAGGTCCTTCTCCCCGGTTCGTGCCTCGTGAATCGGTTTCGGGGTACGTGGTAAGGTATAGAGAGACCGGCCGGCCGTGTCAAGCAGGGGATCCGGGGAGTTTATGGCGGGGATTGCGTTTCGGGAGATAATGCCTATCTTGAAACCGGTGCCGGAGGAACCGAAAGACGACCGGCGGGAGGCACGGGATGCTCAGAAAAATCGTGGTGGGGCCTTTTCAGACGAACTGCTACGTCCTCGGGTGTAAAAAGACCGGGGAGGGAGCCGTGATCGATCCGGGAGACGACGTTTTCCGGATCGTACGGGAGATCTCGGACCACCGGCTCAGGATCCGGTATATCCTCATCACCCACGGCCACATGGATCACACCGGCGGGGCCGCGGAACTCAGGCGGATCACCGGCGCACCCGTGTGGATCCATCCCCTGGACGCTCCCGGCCTCGGGTTCGCGCCGGACGGGGAATTTTGTGAAGGGACCCGGATACAGGTGGGCGACTACCCCCTGACCGTGATGCATACCCCCGGACATTCGCCGGGAGGCGTCTGCATCCGGGCGCCCGGAGCGGTCTTTACCGGCGATACCCTGTTTGCCGGTTCCGTGGGGAGGACCGATTTCCCGGGGGGCGACCATGGCGCGCTGGTGCGGGGTGTCGTGGAAAAGATCTTCCCCCTGGGGGATCATCTCCGGATCTATCCCGGGCACGGCCCGGTGAGCACCATCGGACGGGAGCGCGCGGCCAACCCGTTTTTTCAGGGGGTCCGGGGGCGGTAACCGCGCCGTGGGCCCGCGGGAAGCGGCTTTTCGGTAGGATCACGGCGGGCTTCCGCCCCCCTTTTCCGTTGCCCAGCGGCGGTAAGGATTTTCAACCAGGTTGGCGTTGAAATACCGTGGGTCTTCGGATACCTCCTTGCCGATCCAGGGCGGCAGATTGATTTCCTGGTCTTCCAGGGCAAGTTCCACCTCGGCGAGGACAAGGCCGGCGTTTTCGCCCAGGAATTCATCCACTTCCCAGGTGAGGCCCCCGTATTCGATCCGGTAGCGGTTTTTTTCGATGAGGGGACGCCGACATAAATGATCCAGCATCTCGCAGGCGTCTTTGAAGGGGATCTCGTATTCGTATTCGGCCCGGCAAATACCCCGGGTGACCCCCTTGACGGTCAAAAACCCGCTCTTGTCAAAGATCCTCACCCGCACCACCCGCTTCATCGAAGTGGAGAGATATCCCTGCCGATACAGGGTCCCGCCCGCCCCGGGTCGCCACGAATCGTCCCTTACCAGGAATTTTCGCTCGATTTCCTTCCCCATCTCAACCTCAATGTCCTAATACCTGGATTTTGCAAGCGTCGAGTTTGCCGAAGATGCAAGGCATCGGCCGCGCAGCTGTAGCCGCCTACCGCAAGCGGTCGATAACGAAGCAGATTCGGTAAAATCGGCGCTCCCGATGGGTGGACAATCCTGAACTATGA
>CAZCVB010000345.1:0-2280 GCA_964501805.1 uncultured Desulfobacteraceae bacterium
CCGTGGCCGAGGTGCGGGCCGTGGCGGTGCGGGACGGAAAGACCTCGAAACTGATCTACTGGCAGGTGCTCTGACCATGCGGAATCCGCTGGGAGAATTCTTCCGGCCCGGGTACGTGACGGGCGTGGAGATCACGGGACGGTTCATCGGCGCGGTCCAGGTCTATACCTCCCTGAAGGGCATGGAGATCGACCGTGTGGCCTGGCGGGAGGCGGAAAAACCGGAACACCGCCGGGAGGTGCTCAAGGACCTGTTCCGGGCCGGGGGGTTCCGCCGCGACACGGTGGTGACCTGCCTGCCCGCGTCCCGGGTCCTGTTTCGCGAACTGGATCTCCCCTTTGGAAACCCCAGGAAGCTGGACCGGATCATCAAGTACCAGATGGAACCGTTTCTCCCCTGCCCCGTTGACGACGTGGTGGTGGATTTTCTCCCGCCCGCCGGGAACGGCGCGGTCATGAGCGTGGCCGCGCCCAAGACGGCGCTGGCAAACCTCCTGGAGGAATTCTCCGGGGCGGGCCTGGATCCGTTCGCCGTGGGCGTGAACGACCTGGCGCTTTTTTATCTGTACCTGAACACCGGCGCGGCCGCGGATCCCGGTCCCGTCTGCATCATCCGGATGGGGGAGGAAGACACCGGGGTGCAGGTGATCCGTGAGGGGCGGCTCGATTTCATCCGCATCCTCGCTCCCCTGGACGACGACCCCGGCCCGCTGGAGGAGACGCTCCGCCTGTACGGGGCAAAACGGCCCGCCTCGGGCCCGCCCCGTATCCTGCTGACCGGCCACCCCGCCGCGGACGGGGCGGCGGCGGAACGCATCGGCTCCCGGCTCCGGGCGGAGACATCGCTGTGGCGGCCTTTTGACGACCTGGCGGCGGGGCCGGAAGCCGGCGGGGTTGCGCCCGAACTACAGGCGGGCCTCGGCGTCCCCCTGGGACTCGCCGTCAGCCTGGCGGCCCCGACCCGGAAGCGGTTCGACCTCCGCAGGGAGGAATTCGGCGGCAAGGGGGCCACGGGCGTCCGGAAGACCCTCGGATTCACGTTCGCAGCGGTCATCGTGCTGGTGTTCCTGTTCACGTTCCAGACCTTCCAGGGACTCCGGATCCAGGAAAAACGGTACCGGGCCCTGAACGACCGGATCCGGCAGGTCTTTGTCCGGACATACCCGGGTGCCCGGCCGGTCAAGGGCCGGGAAGCGGCACAGATGCGTGAAAAAATCCAAAAGGCGGCGGCGGAATACCGGTGGATCAGGGAACTGACCGGGGGCGGCGCCGTGCTGGACGTGCTCAAGTCCCTCACCGGCGTGGTTTCCCGCCTGCCCGGCGTCAAGATAGACGACCTGTCCGTGGAGGAAAAGGACATCCGCCTTCACGGCACGGCCGCCACCTTTGAAACGGTGGACCGGTTGAAACACCGGCTGAACCACACCGGATTCTTCGGGAACGTCCGGCTCCTGGACGCCAAGATGGACAAGAAGGAAAAGGTGGTCCGGTTCAATTTCGCCATGGAGCGACCATGAGAATCACCAGACGGGAAATGACCTTTTGCCTGGCCGGCGGGGGGGTGCTCCTCGCACTCCTTTACTACCTGATCGTCATCTCCCCGGCCGCCGCCAGGCGGGAAACCCTCCTCGGGTACATCCATAAAAAAGAGGCGGCGCTCTCCGCCATGATCCGGCTCAGGGACGAGCGGGAAAGGCTCAGGGCCGACAAGACGCGGGCCGAGAAGCTACTCGCGGCCCGTGGCACGAAATTCACCCTTCTTTCGTTCCTGGAGGGCGTCTCCCGCAAGGTGGGCGTGGATGACCGGATCCTTTACATGAAACCGCTGACCTTCCCGGAACAGCCGGGGCCGCTCCGGCCCGCCGGCATCGAGATGAAGCTGGACCGCATCAGCACCCGGCAACTGGTGAACCTCCTTTACCGGATCGAGTGTTCGGGAAAACTCCTCAATATCCGGCGGATAAAGATCCACCGCACCTCCGGCCGGGACCGGCCCCTCCTGAAGGTCACCCTCCAGGTAAACACCTATCTTCACGGGTGAGCACGTCAGAACCGGACCTTCAGGGCCAGCCCAACGCGGGCGTCTCCGGAGCTGAACACGTTGATGTTCATGTCGTCCGGCAGGCCCTTCCGGTAATCGTCCGCCACCTTCCGGTTGTACTTGTATGCGCAATTGACCGCGCTGTAGATGTTCCCCGAATACCATCCCAGTTCCAGGAAGGCCAGGATTCCGCCCAGGACATCTTGGTCCCGGTGAAAGGATTCCGCCGCGGCCCAGGTA
>CAZCVB010000346.1:0-2268 GCA_964501805.1 uncultured Desulfobacteraceae bacterium
GACGAGGCGATTGGCCCATCAAGCTATCGCCTTGAGGCGATAGTAGTTGACTCCGCCGATTGACAATTTAATCCATCCATATTAGACTGGTCTCAAACCAGTCTAAGGAGGTGCGGCATGGAAACCGTAGGTGCCTACGAAGCCAAAACCCATCTGCCCAGGTTGCTGAAACGCGTGCTCAAGGGGGAGCGAATAACCATTACCAAACACGGCGTTCCTGTGGCCGTATTGCAACCCGCTGATTTTAAAAATAAAATGGATACCCGATCCGTCATTGCCGAACTCAGGAAATTCCGTGATAAGTATCGTCCTGGTGGAACCTCGATTCGGGAAATGATTGAAGAAGGAAGGCGCTAAATGGGCGAACAATTCGTTGTCGATAATTCTGTTGTCATGTCATGGTGCTTCAAAGATGAAACAGACAATTATGCCGATACCGTCCTTGACAGCCTCACGGGAGCCACCGCCGTGGTCCCTTCGATCTGGCCCCTTGAAGTTGTCAATGTTTTGCTGGTGGCCGAACGACAAAAGCGGCTCGGTGAATCAGACAGTATCCGGTTTATCACTTTGTTGTCCCAGCTCCCGATCTTCGTAGAACTTGAGCAACCGGAAATAATGATGAAGGCGCTTCTGGCCCTGGCAAGGGCAAATAATCTGTCGAGCTATGATGCCTCGTATCTGGATCTTGCAATGAGGAAAGGACTTCCGATCGCCACTCTCGACAACAGGCTGATCGAGGCCGCCGGGAAAATCGGGGTCCCGATTTTTGCGACCTGATCGAATGGGTCACTCAATAAGAAGTGCAAGAAGTACGACCGGGCCCTGCCGGACAACCGGGCCCGTTTTTTGATCTCGGAGGAAAAGATGAATGCGTCACCATCGACGACGATCACCGTCCGCGCCAACGTGGAGATGACGCCCGCCGCCCTTCAGGCGATCGTGGAAAACGCGAAGCAGCTGGCGGGAACCGGTGAGAAGGGATACTACACGGTGGATACCGCGGACATGGTAAGCGGGATGATCTCCCGCTTCCTGAGGGAGAAGGATTTCGAGTCCTTTGCCCGCGATATCCGCAACTACGAGGGCTGAGACCGGAAGAGCCGGACGCAGAAAGGCCGCCGGGAAACGGGTCCCGGCGGCCTTGTCCCTTAAAGGGGTGCCGCCCGGCTATGTCCCGATTTCCCAGGAAGAGAGGTACTTTTCCTGCTCCGGGGTCAGGGTATCGATCTCCACGCCCAGGGAGATCAGTTTCAGGCGCGCGATCTCCCGGTCGATCTCGGACGGGACCGGATAGACCTTTTTTTCGAGGCGGCCGTGTTCCCGGGCCATGTATTCCGCCGACAGGGCCTGGTTGGCGAAACTCATGTCCATGACACTGGAAGGATGCCCCTCGGCCGCGGCCAGGTTGATCAGCCGGCCTTCCCCCAGCACGTAGATGCGGCGGCCGTCCTTGAGGGTGAATTCCTCCACGAATTCCCGGATGGCCCGGCGGGACACGGATATCTCGGCCAGCCCGGGAAGGTCCAGTTCCACGTCGAAATGCCCGGAGTTGGCCACGATGGCGCCGTCCTGCATCTTATCGAAGTGCTCGGCCCGGATGACGTTGATATCCCCGGTGAGGGTACAGAAGAAATTCCCCAGGGCCGCGGCCCTGGCGATGGGCATGACCTCGAATCCGTCCATGACCGCTTCCAGTGCCCGCAGGGGATCCACCTCGCACACGATGACATGGGCCCCGTGTCCCTTGGCGCGGGTGGCCACGCCCCGGCCGCACCAGCCGTACCCGCTCACTACGAAGCAGCTCCCCGCCAGAAGGCGGTTCGTGGCCCGGATGATCCCGTCCACGGTACTCTGGCCTGTGCCGTAACGGTTGTCGAACAGGTGTTTGGTGTCGGCATCGTTTACCGAGATGACGGGAAACTGGAGGACCCCGTCCCGTTCCATGCTCCGGAGCCGGATCACGCCCGTGGTGGTCTCCTCGGTTCCGCCCAGGACGGTCCGGAGAAATTCGCTCCGTTCCGCCTCGGGCAGGTTCTTTCCCCACGCGCTGACCGTCGGTTCCAGGTCGTCCCACTTGTTGAGGGCGATGAAATGGAGGGAACTGACCAGGTCAGCGCCGTCGTCCATGGTGATATGGGGGCCGTGCCTGAGGGCTGAAAGTATGTGGCTGTAGTAGGTGGCGTGGTCCTCGCCCTTTACGGCAAAGACGGGGATCTCCTCGTCCGCCACCAGGGCCGCTGCCACGTCGTCCTGAGTTGACAGGGGGTT
>CAZCVB010000347.1:0-2258 GCA_964501805.1 uncultured Desulfobacteraceae bacterium
GCGTGCCCATTCCGGATGACATCCGTGCCATTTTTCAGAAGGCCATGGCGTGAACGTGTTTGGTCGCTCAGACCGAGAGTTCCTCGAATCCCTGTTTGCGAAGAGGGGGAGAAGGGGCCTGAAAAATTCCCCGCCGACTCTGGATTTTCATCCCCGATTTTTGAATTCCCGCCATCAGTTCCGCTATCTTGAGTGACGCCACCATGGGATCGATGATCGGCGCGCCCTCTATCTCGGCCGGGCCGGTGGTGGAAAAGATGGGGGAAATGAGGCCGCATCCGGCGATGATCACCTCGGCGCCGTCTTCGGTGCATTCTTCCGCCCTGGTGGAAAAATCATCCCTTATGTCGTCGTACTTCCCGTTCATGATGCCGTGGAACATCTCCTGGAGCGGCATGGTCATGGCCCTTACGGGCCGGCAGGGGATGGCGAGATCGGAAAATCCCGCGGTGGTCAGGTAATGGGTTATTTCTTCGATCCAGTCGGGCTCGGATGTGACCACCGCAAAACGGGTTCCCATCATGGAGGCCAGGTACATGGCGGCCTCCGCAGCTCCCACCACGGGGATGGACAGAAGACTTTTGGCCGTTTTGATGCCGCAGTCAAAATAACAGGCCCCGGCCACGGCGTCAAAGTCTTCCCGGGCGGAGCGGATCATTGCCCGGGCGTTTTCAGTTGCGTTGATCTCGCGGATTCCCGTAAAGGTCATGAGTGCGGGATTCGATATACCGGAGGGCACGTCCTTTATCGTCACCTTGGTCTTTTCATCCCTGAATTTGTCGTATGCCCGTGTCAGCAGGTCATAATAGGGGCCATATGTCTCCCTTGGCATGGAAATGGGTAGTTGAGACAGGATTTTCATGATAGGGAATCCTCCTTCGGTTGTGTGTTTTGGGCCCGTGCATTCTCCGCCCGGCGGAGGGCCTCGGTGGCCAGCAGGTCCACTTCCAGTGTGCCGGGGTCGATCACCACGCCGTAATCGCGGCCGGCGGCTTCGACGGAGATGAGTCCGTCCAGCACGTCGTCCACGACCTTTTCCACGTCCCGCTCGTAGGGGTCACCATATCCGCCGCCGCCCGCTTCCCGGATGTCGTAGATGTCTCCGCGGTTGAGCATGACGAACTTGTGAACATCCGGCGCTTCCACTGTACCATCTTTTCTGTAAACCGCAAGCCTGCTGGGAGGGGCGGCTTTGCCGCCTGCGATGCCGAACGGCGCCGTTTCTTCCCTGAGGCCGTCCCCGAAATTATCGGAGAGGATGCCGTCGGCCTCTATGCGCCACTTGTAGGCGGTGCCCATGCCGCCTCGCCATTTTCCCGGGCCCGGGCTGTCCGTGAGGTATTCATACTGAAGCACCGTGTAGGGACAGACCAGTTCATGCAGTTCCGGATCCGGAGAACGCAACCCGCCGGCGCAGGAAATGACGCCCAGGTGATTCCACCCGTCATACCCGAGGGTGGCGCCCGCGCCTCCCTTGCACATGAAGTGGATGTCACCGAACAGGCGACCGGTCCGCGGATTGAAACCCATGGTGGCCGGCGCGGACCAGCGTGCCCATGCGGCCTGGGTCTTTTCGGGAATCGCCTGTGAAAGAGCGAGCCAGACGGCCTCGACAATGGTGGCGGTTGCGCAGATGGTGCAGGCCGTGCAGGGGGCGGGCTCCATGCAGTTTACCACGGAGCCTTCCGGAGCCGTGATCTCGATGGCCCGCAGGGCCCCCTCGTTTTTCCGGATATCGGGATCGATGGTCATGAACAGGGCCAGGCATACGGTGGAAAAGGTGTTGGCGGCGGTGCTGTTGATGGCGCCCCTGACCTGGGGATCGGACCCGGTGAAATCGAAGTTGATGCGGTCGCCCCGGACCCGCACCGTTACCTTGATCTTCACCATGCGGTCCCTGTCAAAACCGTCGTGGTCCATGAACCTTTCCGCGCTGTAGGCGCCGTCCGGTATTTTTCGGATTTCTTCCCGCATGTGCGCCTCCGTGGCGTCGATGATCCCGGTTACGGCCGCTTCCATGGTCGGAAGACCGTACATCTGCATGGCCTTCTTGAGCTTGCGTTCCCCCACCGTGGTGGCGCCCACCAGGCAGTTGAGATCGCCATCCACAAGGAACTCCATGCGGACATTTTTGAGGATGAGGTTCCAGACGCTCCGGTTGTACTGGCCCTCCTCGTACAGCTTGGAGGGCGGCACGCGAAGTCCCTCCTCCCAGATGCTGGTGGCCTCGGGGTTGTATCCGCAGCAGCCCGTGGCCC
>CAZCVB010000348.1:0-2241 GCA_964501805.1 uncultured Desulfobacteraceae bacterium
CGGGAGGTGGAAGCGCGGGCGGAAAACGGAGACGACGCGGCGCGCCTTATCCTGAGGGCCATGGGATACCAGGTGGGGAAAGCGATCTGCGCCATGGCGGCCGTCATGGCGGGCGCCGTGGACGCCGTGGTTGTGACGGGGGGCCTTGCAGGGGCCCGAAGCGTTATGGACGAGATCCTTTTCCGGGTCCGGTTCCTGGGACCGGTCTTCTGTTACCCGGGGGAAGACGAATTGGAAAGCCTGGCGGCCGGCGGCATGAATGTCCTGTCCGGCGTCGAGGAAATGAAGGCTTACGAATAGGGGTGCCGTATTCCGCTCAGCCGGAATGTAATAGCTCAAAAAAAGAGGGGCAGGTTCACTGTGCTTCCCTTAAATGTTGATCTGTTACGCCGGGATGCCGTTCGGGTCATCGGGAATCCAGGACCTCCCGGATGATCCGGGCCATCTCCTTGAGACGGTAAGGTTTCCCCACGAACGCCGACGCTCCCGAGTAAAGCAACTTTTTTTCGGTCTCCGTGACCGAATAGCCGGTGGCCACGATGACCTTGAGCTGCGGCGTGATCGTGAGAAGTTCCCGGAGACATTGCTCCCCGCCCATTCCCGGCATGTTCAGGTCAAGGATCACAAGCCGAACGCGATCCTTGTGCGCGATGTAGACGGAAAGGGCCTTCTCCCCGCTCCCGGCGGTAAGTATGGTATAATCGAGGGCCTTCAGCATCTCTCTCGCGATATCCAGGACATGGGTGTCGTCATCCACGATGAGAATGGTTTCATTCTCCCCGGGAACCGCCTTGCCGTCTTCCGTTTCCGGCGGTTCGGGGACGGTCGCTTCCAGGGCCGGAAAATAGATCCTGAAGGTGGTTCCCCTTCCCGGAGCGCTTTCACAGACGATATATCCCCCGTGGCTTTTCACGATTCCGTATACCATGGCAAGGCCCAGACCGGTTCCCTTTCCGGTTTCCTTGGTCGTGAAAAAGGGCTCGAAGATATGTTCCACCGTTTTTCTGTCCATCCCGTGGCCCGTATCCGAGATTTCCAGCAAGACGTAGTCTCCGGGACGGCAACCGGGATGGGCCCTTGAGAAGTCTTCGTCCAGAATCCGGTTTCGTGTTTCAAAGGTGAGGTCGCCGCCTTGGGGCATGACATCCCTGGCGTTGACGCCGAGGTTCATCATGATCTGTTCGAGCTGAACCGGGTCCGCGTTGATGATCCCGATGTCCGGTGCGAGATTCATCCGGATATTGATCATCCTCGGGATGGTCCGTTCCAGGAGCGATGAGACCTGCCGCACCTCGTTATTGAGGTCCACGGGCCGCAACTGGCTTTCCACCTTTCTGCCGAAGATGAGGAGCTGCCGCGTCAATTTGCCGGCCCGTTCGGCGGAGGTCTCTATGGCCTTCAGTTTTTCATAATCGCCGTCTCCTGGACTTTTTCCGCTCATCAGGAGCTGGGTGTAGCCGGAGATGGCCTGGAGGATGTTGTTGAAATCATGGGCCACGCCGCCGGCCAGGGTGCCGATGGCCTCCATCTTGTGGGCCTGGAGCAGCTTGGCCTCCAGCTCTTTTCTTTCAGAGATGTTTCTGAGCATCACCAGCACTCCCGCCGGGCGGCCCTCGTGGTCGTTGTACCTCGACGCGCTGATGCTGATCTCCAGAAGCTCTCCCGATTTTGTGAATCGACGGGTTTCATATCCCTGGCACGGGGTGCCGTTTTCCAGGAGGTCCCGGATGATGGCCATCGTCTTTTCTTTTTCGAATTCCGGGAGAAACGGGATCTTTTTCCCTTCCAGTTCTTCCTGTGTCCAGCCGAAAAGCGCTGTAAAGGCGGGACTCACGTAGCGGACGGTTCCTTCAAGATCGTAGATGACCACGGCGTCTGCGGACGAGTGGATGAGGGACCGGTAGACCTCCTCGGCCTGCTTCGCCTCTTCGTAGAGACGCCGGTACCGTTCCTCGCTTTTCTGGAGTTTCCGTTCCGCTTCCTTGAGGCCCGAGATATCCTGATAGATCCCGAAAGCCCCGGTAACCCGGCCGTCAATGATGACCGGCACGCCGAAAAATTCCACGTCGATGATGCGACGGTCTTTCCGGTACCTCCGGCCGGTCCCGTGACTCGGGGTACCGGCGATGCTTTTCCAGGTATAGGAGACGGCCTCTTCGAGGTACCGTTTCCTTGCGATCAGGGGATCGAGTTCCTTTCCGATGAGTTCGGATTCCCGGTATCCGAACAGGGATTCAAAGG
>CAZCVB010000349.1:0-2215 GCA_964501805.1 uncultured Desulfobacteraceae bacterium
GGAAGTCGTGGCCCCACTGGGAGATGCAGTGGGCCTCGTCCACCGCCACCATGGTCACCCGGTTTCGTCCCAGGATGTCGAGGAAGCGGCGGTTTCGCAGTCTTTCCGGCGAGGCATAGACGAGACGCATCCTTCCCTCGGATATGGCGGCCAGGGCCTCTTCCTGCTCTTTGGAACTCATGAGGCTGTGGACGGCGATGACCGGAAGATCCCGCACGCGGAGGGAATCCACCTGGTCTTTCATAAGGGCGATCAGCGGGGAGATGACGAGGGTCGTCCCGGCGCGGACAAAGGCGGGCACCTGGTAGCAAAGGGATTTTCCGCCCCCCGTGGGCATGATGACAAGCGCATCGGCGCCGTCAAGGACCGCTTCCATGATATCGGCCTGCCCCGGCCTGAACTCCCGAAAGCCGAAGGTCTTCTCCATGAATGAAAGGGCGGTCTCCAGAGGATTCGCCCCCGGGTCATGATGTTCGATGGCGGGTCACCTGTTCCGGCATTGAGAGACCTCTGAAACATGTGTCTTTTTCCTCCCTCCGGGGGCGGTGTCTCCGCCCGCGGCCCTTGGCGAAACCGCACATTTTTCAAAGGTCTTGTTGTTTTTTCAATTTCTTCAGCGTCCCGAGCAGGCGAACCTGGTGGGGATTCTTCTCCACTATCTCTTCCAGAAGAGAAATGAACCCTTCCGGATTGCCCGCGGCCGCGAAGAGCCTGCCGAGGGTCTTTCGCGCGATGTAATCTCCGGGGTCCCTCCGGAGGGCCTCGCTGAGGCATCGGATCGCGCCGTCAGTATCTTTCATCCGGTTGAGACAATAGCCCTGCTGTTTCAGAAAATAGGGATTGTCCGGCGCCAGGCGGGAGGCCTTCCCGTATGCCGCCGCGGCCTCTTCCAGCCGGCCCGACTCTTTCAGCCGTTGGGCCAGGTAACCGTGGAGCTGGGGATCCTCTTTTCCCGAGGGGAGGCTTAGCACGGTCTCCATCTCGCGGATCACCTTCTCCGCCGGTCGCTCCTTTCCCCTCAGCCGGTAGAGCTCCTTTCGTACAAAACGGTCCCGCGGATCCCTTTTGTGGAGGTCTTCGTAGATCCGAAGGGCCTCTTTCAGCCGGCCCACGCGCGCAAGGAGCATGGCCTTTTCTTTTAATACGGACGGACGCCTGCTTTCAGGAATAGTGTCGAGAAGTTCCAGGGCCTCCTCGTAACGCATCATCCGGCGGAGGGTCTCGGCAATCTTCAGGACCAGGAACTCCCCGGGATCGCGCTGGTGGGCCCGTCGAAAACACTGAAGGGCCTCCTCCAGCCGGTTTTCCTTTTGCAGGATCCTGCCGGAGAGGTAAAGGGCGCCGGGATATTCCGGATCCGTTGACAGGATTGCGTCCGTGAGGATCCGTGCCTCCCTGACCCGGCCCTGCCTCAGGTAGAGGTCGGCAAGGCTGGACTTGAGCAGGAGATGGCCGGGATCCTCTTCAATGGCCTCTTCCAGCTCTTTTTCCGCTGCCGGATAGTCACCCCTTTTTTTAAGTGCGAGGGCCCGCTCCCACTTGATCCGTGAAAATCGGCTGAGGCCCGTTGTAATGCCCATGTCCGCTGCGGGGACCTCCGTTATTCCGGGGAAAGGATATCCTGGTTCCCCGATGTATAACATGGATACAGAAGATGCCGCAAGTTTTCAGCCCTGACGAGGGCTTTCACAGGCCATCAAACCGGGTGTTTAAAAGCGATGGCCTCCTGACGCAAATGCCCCGCCGGACGGTTCGGCGGGGCGTTTTTGGGTGGAAGACCGTCAGACCCCTTTTTTTCTCAGAAGGGAAATCAGCTGCCGGATCTCATGGCGCCATTTTTCCATGTGACCGGCCTTGGTGATGATCCTGCAGATCATTCTCAGGGAGTCGGTCCGGGACGTCATGTAGGTCTGCCGGATCTTGAGGGCCTTCCCCTCTTCCACGCAGGCGGACAGTCCGTCCAGAAGGGCCTCGATCACCTCTTTGTCCCGGATGGAGATCTCCAGGGTCAGTGTCCTGTTGTCAAGTGACAGGATGATCTCTTTTGTCGCTTCCGGATCTTTCATCTCGACCCTCCCGTTTCAGGTCTCCACCCTGAAAAGCCGCGGACAGGAGAACCGGGCGAGCGACCGCGGGCCTTGCGGAAATTTCGGGATCCCGTTTTCTCCCGGATGCGGGACCGCGGGCCCGTCCTTCCTGCCGCCCGCATCCGTCA
>CAZCVB010000350.1:0-2211 GCA_964501805.1 uncultured Desulfobacteraceae bacterium
GGCCGCTTTTCCACCTCCGCAGGAACCCTTTTCGCTATCATTCACCTACCGGGGCGGCCGCCAGACGGGCCGGAAATGATGAAGAGGGAAAAGGTTTCGGATTCTTGTTGCTTTTTCTTTCTTTTTGGTTTAAACGCTACCGAGAGTCTGGTCCAGAGCAACGGGACCCCGTCCGGGACAGAGACGGCCCACCTCAATCAGGATACCCCCATCCGTGCCGGAGAGAAAAACGCATCATGAAATTATTCGAAAAATCGAGTAAACGGCTGGCCAACATCCTTTACTGGGTTGCCGGGTTCGCCATCGTCATGATGATGCTTCTCACCTGCGCCGACGTGCTCCTGCGATTCGGCGTCACCCTTTATCACGACTACCACTGGCGTTTCCTGGCCCCTTTCCGGCCCATTCCCGGGACCTATGAAGTGGTCTGTTTTCTGGGCGCCATCGCCGTTTCGTTCGCAATGGCCCACACGTCCGTGGAGAGAGGACACGTGGCCGTAAGCCTGGTGGTCCGCCTTTTTCCCCAGCGGGTGCAGGCCGTGATCGAGACCGTCACCGGCCTGTTCGGGTTTATCTTTTTCGGTCTCCTCTCATGGCAGTCCGTGGTTTATGCCAAAGACCTTCACGCCAGCGGGGAGGTCTCCCTTACCCTGCAGCTTCCCTTTTATCCTTTTGTCTACGGCGTCGCTTTCGGAGCGGCCGCCGTTTGCCTGGTGTTGTGGGTGGACATTTCCGCGAGCCTGCTGAAGGTGCTGAAGCGATGAGTTTGACAACATTGGGAATCATCGGCATCGCCGTCCTCGTCATCCTCCTGTTTTCCAAGATGCCCGTCGGCTTCGTGATGGGATTTCTGGGGTTTCTGGGGTTCAGTTATGTCCGAGGATTCTCGCCCGGCCTCAGCCTCCTGGCAAGGGATGTCTTCGAGGTCTTCTCCTCATACGGACTGACGGTGATCCCGCTTTTCGTCCTGATGGGCCAGATCGCATTCTATTCCGGTATCAGCGGACGGCTCTACGACTCCGCCTACGTCCTGGTGGGAAACCGCAAAGGCGGCCTCGCCATGGCGACGGTGGCGGCCTGCGCCGGTTTTTCCGCCATCTCCGGCTCCACCAATGCTACCGCCGCCACCATGGCCACCGTCACCCTTCCGGAAATGAAACGATACAACTATGATATGAGCCTTGCTACAGGGACCGTGGCCGCCGCCGGAAGCCTCGGGATCCTGATCCCGCCCAGCGTCATTTTCATTGTTTACGGCATCCTCACCGAGCAGTCCATCGGCAAACTTTTCGCCGCGGGGATTCTCCCCGGCATCCTTCTGGCCGGGCTTTTTCTGCTGGTCATTTACCTCCGGGTCCTCAAAACCCCGGCCCTGGCGCCGCCGGGCCCGAAGACCAGCTTCAGGAAAAAGATCAAATCCTTTGCCGGCATCCTGGAGACCCTGGCCATTTTCGGAATGGTGATGGGAGGCATCTTTTTCGGTATCTTCACGCCCACCGAGGCCGCCGCCGTCGGTGCCTTCCTGACCATTGTCCTGGCCCTGGTCCGGAGACAGCTCTCCTGGGAAGGATTCATCAAATCCCTGGCTGATACCACGCGCATCAGCTGCATGGTGATGGTCATCGTGACAGGCGCCGTGATCTTCGGGCATTTTATGGCGGTGACACGGGTCCCCTACGACCTCGCCCACTGGGTCAGCACCCTTCCACTTCCCAACTGGGCCATCATGGCCGTGGTCATCCTGGTTTATCTCTGCGGAGGGTGCTTCATGGACGCCCTTGCCATGATCATGCTCACCATCCCCATCTTCTTTCCCGTGGCCCAGGCCCTGGGCTACGACCCGATCTGGTTCGGGGTGGTCATCGTCCTGATCACGGAAATGGGGGTTATCACGCCGCCCGTGGGGGTCAATGTGTATGTGGTCTACGGCGTGGCCAAGGACGTCCCCCTGGAGGCCATCTTCCGCGGCGTGCTTCCCATGCTTCTCGCCCTGCTGATCTGCAACCTGATTCTCCTCTTTTTCCCGCAGATCGCCCTGTTCCTGCCGAGCCTGATGCATTGACCGGGGACGGTGGGGAAAAGGAAGAAAAGAACGGATCGCGGTCCTGAAGGGAACATCGCGCCTGAACGGAAAAAGGCGGATTACGTCGGATCGGCGAAGGAAAAACGGCAGGGATTTACGGAAGGCGGGATACCGGCGGGATGAACAGC
>CAZCVB010000351.1:0-2208 GCA_964501805.1 uncultured Desulfobacteraceae bacterium
CACCCGGCATCTCTGCGGCCGTTCCCGGCCCGGGCATTTCGAGGGAGTCACCACGGTGGTGACCAAGCTGTTCAATGCCGTGAAACCCCACCTGGCCGTGTTCGGGCAGAAAGACTACCAGCAGCTGGCGGTCATCAGCCGCATGGTCATGGACCTGACCATGGACATCCGGATCATCGGGGTTCCCATTGTCCGGGAGCCGGACGGGCTGGCCATGAGTTCCCGAAACAGCTACCTGACGCCCGGCGAGAGAAAATCGGCCCTCTGCCTCAAGGCCTCCCTTGACCTGGCAGACCGGCTGTTCCGCGAAGGCGAAAGGGACGCCCGCGCTGTGCGGGCGGCGGTGGTTTCCCTGATCGAATCCCATCCCCATACCCGGATCGATTACGTCACCCTGTGCGACCCGGTGACGCTGGAGGACGTGGACACCCTGAAAGACGAAACGCTTTTGGCCCTGGCCGTGAGGGTGGGAAAGACCCGCCTGATCGACAACCGGGTCCTTGGAAAGGATTGAAAGGAGATAATTCATGAAATCCGCAAATTTTCTGTTTACCTCGGAGTCGGTCACCGAAGGGCACCCGGACAAGGTCGCCGACCAGATATCCGATCATATCCTGGACCGGATGATCGCACAGGATCCCGCGTCCAGGGTCGCCTGTGAAACCCTGGTGACCACCGGCATGGCCATTATCGCCGGAGAAATCACCACCAACGCCTACGTGGACATGCCCGAGGTGGTCCGGGAGACCATCCGGGACATCGGGTACCACAATTCCTCCATGGGATTCGACTGGGAGACCTGCGCGGTCCTCTCCACCATCGACAAGCAGTCCCCGGACATCGCCCAGGGCGTCAACGAGGGAAACGGCCTGTTCAAGGAGCAGGGCGCGGGCGACCAGGGGCTCATGTTCGGATACGCGTGCAGGGACACCCCGCCGTTCATGCCCATGCCCATCTACCTGGCCCACGGGCTGACCCGCCGGCTGGCCTATGTCCGTAAATCCGGGCAACTGCCGTGGCTCCGGCCGGACGGCAAGTCGCAGGTCACCGTGGAATACGTGGACGGCCGCCCGGTCCGCATCCACACGGTGGTGATCGCGGCCCAGCACAATCCGGACGTGGATTACGACACCCTGCGCGAGGCCATTATCGAACAGGTCATCGCCGAGGTCATTCCAAAGGATATGCTGGACGAAAAGACCCAGTACTTCATCAACACCACCGGCCGCTTTGTCATCGGCGGCCCCCTGGGGGACTGCGGCCTCACGGGCCGGAAGATCATCATGGATACCTACGGGGGATTCGGATACCACGGCGGCGGCGCGTTTTCCGGAAAAGATCCCTCCAAGGTGGACCGGAGCGCCTCCTACATGTGCCGTTACATCGCCAAGAACATCGTGGCCGCGGGGATTGCCGAAAAATGCGAGATCCAGGTGGCCTATACCATTGGCCGTCCGGAACCGGTATCCGTAATGGTGGGGGCCTACAGTACCGGCGTTATCCCCAGCAGCGAGATCACCCGGATCGTGAAGAAGGAATTCGACCTCCGTCCCGCCGCCATCATCGAGCGCCTCGACCTGCTCAAGCCCATATACCGCAAAACCTGCAATTACGGGCACTTCGGGCGGGAACTCCCCGAGTTCGCCTGGGAGAAAACCGACATGGCGGAGACGCTCAAAAAGGCCGTCAAGTAGCGGCCCGGGCCGGAACACCGGGTTCGCCCGGCCATCAAATCATCGGGAAACCCCGAGAAAGGAAATCGAGAATGGATTATGATATCAAGGACATCAACCTGGCGGAAAAGGGCCGCCTGAGAATCGAATGGGCGGGCATGAGCATGCCGGTCCTCAAGATCATCCGGGAACGCTTTTCAGAGGAAAAGCCCCTTGAGGGACTGCGGCTTTCCGCGTGTCTTCACGTGACCACGGAGACCGCGGGCCTGGTCAAGACCCTGAAGGCGGGGGGCGCGGACGTGGTGGTGTGCGCCTCCAACCCGCTCTCCACGCAGGACGACGTGGCGGCCGCCCTGGTGGCCGACGACGAGATCCCGGTCTACGCCGTCAGGGGAGAGGATCATGCCACCTATTACAGCCATATCCTTTCCGCCCTGCAACACAGGCCCCATATCACCATGGACGACGGGGCCGATCTGGTGAGTTCCCTCCATTTCATCGCCCTCAACAAGTGGGACGACCTAGAACCGACGGT
>CAZCVB010000352.1:0-2203 GCA_964501805.1 uncultured Desulfobacteraceae bacterium
ATGTTGCCCACGCCGCAGACCGCGCCCAGGGTATTGACGGACTCATATTCGGGGCCTTCTCCGGTATGACCTTTCCATGGGCCTTCCTTGATCTCCGACTTCCTGCCGCAGGCGATCGGGCAGGAAAAACAGTTGACGGGGGCGACAAGAACCCGGTCCACCAGAGCCTGTCCGCCGACATCCTCGATCCGGTCAAAAACGCCGGTCTGCCAGTTCCGGGTGGGGTACCCTCCCTTGGCATTCACCATGTCGGAAACCATGTTGGTCCCGAAGGTTTCGAAACCGACCTTCAGCATGGATTCGTTCAGCAGATCGAACTGTCTCTTGGCGACCTCCCTGAAGGTTTCCGTATCGGCGATCTGCAATGTCTCCTTTCCCGAAACGACGATCGCCTTGAGGCGTTTGGCGCCCATGACCGCGCCCATCCCGCACCTGCCGGCGGCCCGGTCTTTTTCGTTCATAATGGCGGCATATTTCACCAGCTTTTCTCCGGCCGGGCCGATACAGGCCACCCTGTAACCCTCATCGCTCCCCTCCCCGATCAGGATGTCCGTGGTTTCAGGGACGCTCTTACCCCACAAATGCGCGGCGTCCATCAACTCGGCGGTCCCGTCCTTGATTTTGAGATACACCGGGCTCGGGGAAATACCTTCAAAGATAATACCGTCGAAGCCGGCCCTTTTGAGATGGGCACCCCACTGGCCCCCGGAATTTCCGTGTCCCCAGATACCGGTAAGGGGGGATTTGGCCACCACATCATAACGGCCGGCGCTGGGAGAGGCCGTCCCCGTCAGGGGTCCGGCCATGAAAATCAGCTTGTTTTCAGGACCCAGGGGGTCAATACCTTTCGGAACCTCATCATATAGATATTTCGTAGCCAGACCGATGCCGCCCAGGAAAGTCCTGGCCCAGTCCTCCCGAATCGCTTCTTCCCGAACGGTTCCTCCCGACAAATCGACCCTCAAAATCCTTCCTTTAAATGCGTACATGCATCCTCCCTCCTCTCTCTGCTCTGTCCTGGATTCGCCACAGATCTTTCCAATTTTTCACCGCGTGCACCATCCATATATCCAATTTTGGTGCCAAAAAAGCGCGGGATGCGGATATTTTTTAACCTTCTGATTTAATTAAGATATATTGAAAAACCAGAAATGTTTTCGGGCAGGCGAAAGAGGAAAGCCGCAGGAAAAGACTTATATTTGAGAATCATTTTCTCACTTTGACAAATCAAATTTTTTCATTTTCCGATAAAAGGTACTGATGGACATACCCAGGAATCGGGCCGCATCCTTGACATTCCCGCATCGCTCCAGGGCCTCGACCATCAGTTTTTTCGTGACGCCCTCGATTCCCGCCACCTCTCTGTCGTCGGAGATATTTCCGGCGGCCGGGAGTATGTCTTTTATATCGTCCAGGGTAATCCGGTCCCCTTCGCAGAAATTAAGGGCGCATTCGATACAATTTTTCAGTTCCCGCACATTCCCGGGCCAGGGATACCGGGAGAAGTATTCCAGGACCTCCGGAGTTACCCCGCAGACCGATTTTTTCAATTTCCGGTTCAGCTCATTGATAAAATAGGCCGTCAGCTCCGGGATATCCTCCCGTCGTTCTCTCAGGCTGGGGATGCGCAGCCTGACCACGTTCAACCTGTAAAAAAGGGCCGACAGGAACTTGCCTTCGCTGACCGCCTGTTGAAGGTCCCTGGAGCTCGACGCGATAATCCTTAAATGCAGGGAAATCGGCCGCCGTCCCCCCACCCGGGTGAGTTCGCGATCTTCCAGGACCCGCAACAGTTTCGGCTGGGCGGACTGGCTCATCGCATGGATCTCGTCCAGGACGATGGTCCCCCCGTTGGCCAGCTCGAATTTTCCCGGATGCCCTTCTTTTTTGGCACCCGTGAACGCGCCTTTTTCATAGCCGAACAGTTCGCTTTCAATAAGATCATGGGGAATGGCACTGCAGTTCAATGTAACGAAAGGTCCTTCACCATAATCGCTGGCCAGGTGAATGGCATGAGAAAACAATTCCTTGCCCGTTCCGGTTTCTCCCTCGATAAGGACATTGGAATCCCTGCGGGCGACCTTTACGGCCCTCTCCACCGTCTTCAGAAAGAGGGGGGACCTCCCGATGATGTTCTCGAAGGAAAAACGCGCCGAATGAAAAGACCGCTCAGGGACCGGAAGCTTTTTTTTCTCGGGCAGCA
>CAZCVB010000353.1:0-2190 GCA_964501805.1 uncultured Desulfobacteraceae bacterium
CAGAGGAGCCCCCGCCTGGGGCTCCTGGCCCCGGCCGTATCCGATATCCCCGGCGTGGAGGAGGTCACCGCCCGAATCGTGGAAGGGGGGGGCCGCTTTTCCGTTTCATCCCTGCGGGCGGACACGGTTTCCGAAGCCCTCCTGTCCGACCTGAAGGCGGTGGGCCAGAAGACCCTGGCCATCGCCCCGGAGGCGGGCTCAGGACGGCTCCGCAGGGTGATCAACAAACACCTCACCCGGGAACAGATCGCAGAGGCCGTAACCCGGATAGCCGCCGCGGGCAGCTTCTCCATCCGGCTTTACTTCCTCATCGGGCTTCCCACCGAAACCCGGGAGGACATCACCGGTATCGTGGACCTGGCGAAGATGATCCGGCATCACATGGTCCGGGCGTCCGCGCCCCGAGGCACCGTGGGGCGAATCCGGTTGAGCCTGAATTGTTTTGTTCCCAAGCCCTTTACCCCGTTCCAGTGGTTTCCCCTCGAGCGGATGGATATCCTGAAAGAGAAACTGAAGCGGATCCGGAACGGCCTGGCCCGGGAAGGGGGGATCCGGGTCAGCAGCGATCTTCCGAAATGGGCCTATGTCCAGGCGCTGTTGTCCATGGGGGACCGGCGCGTGGGCCGGATCCTGCTGAAGGCCCACCGGCTGGGAGGAAGGTGGTTCGAGGCGTTCCGTTTTTCCGATGTGAACCCCGATTTTTTCGTGTATCGGCCCAGGGCGCTCGATGAGCGTCTTCCGTGGGATTTCATTGATCACGGCATCCTGAAAGAACATCTCGCGGATGAATATCGCCTGGCCCTTGAGGCGGTCGAGTCGGAGGTCTGCCGCGTGGGGAAATGCCGCCGGTGCGGGGTCTGCCGGACGGAAGGCTGACGCGCGCGTCGGGTTCCCCGCCCGCATGAAAACTTCCCGGTCCCGGCCGCCCGAGGATGGAACCGGGCCGGCGCCCGCCTTTACAATGTCCGTGGATACTGTTAAAAATTCAATACGTATGGCCCGGCCGGCATCCGGGCCGCCGGTGACCGGCACTCGAGCAAGGGGTGGATGATGATCGGAGAAATCCTGGGTAACGTCAGAATTACCACCGAAATCGGGCAGGGCGCCATGGGGATGGTGTACCTCGCGCAACACGTGAACGTGGGGAAACCGTTCGCGGTCCGGCACCTGTCCCCCCGTCTGTCGCAGGACCCCCGGATGCGGCAGCGTTTGCTGAACCAGGCGAGGGTGCTCTCGCGTCTCAGGCATGACAACATCGTCCGGATCTACGATGTGATCGAGAAAGATACGGACCTTTTCTGGGTCATGGAGTACGTGGAGGGCCAGGGCCTGGACATGCTTTTGAAGCGCGGCGGGGCCCTGCCCCTGAAAGAGGCCCTCGTTGTCGGAAAAGCGGTCCTGAAGGCGCTGA
Organism: uncultured Desulfobacteraceae bacterium; assembly: GCA_964501805.1. Classification (GTDB taxonomy): domain Bacteria; phylum Desulfobacterota; class DSM-4660; order Desulfatiglandales; family Desulfatiglandaceae; genus CAZCVB01. The sequence continues at coordinate 1,412 of CAZCVB010000353.1, forward strand.
ATTTCGCCAACAGCAAGGGGATCGCGGGAAGGGGCCTCCGGCCGTCCGGCATACTGGTCACCAAGGATTTCCGGGTGAAGATCGCGGATTACGGTTTCAGCCCGGTGGCGGAAGACGAGGCCGCAAATCTCGTTGCGGCCCGCTACATGAGCCCGGAACAGTTCGAGGACGCCGCTTCCGTGGACGCCCGCGCGGACGTGTACGCCGTGGGCGTCATTTTTTACGAGATGCTGACCGGGGAGGTCCCTTTCGACGGGGAAAGCGTGGCCGAGATCCGGGAAAAACACCTGAAGGCCCCTTTGCTGGACCTGGTCCCTGTATCCGAAGGGGTATCCCCGAAGTTCAAGCCGATTGTTCTGAAGGCCCTTGAAAAGAAACCGGAGGACCGGTACCGGGGATGCGTCGATTTCCTCAGATACCTCCAGGCGTTCGAGGGGGGGACCCTGGAACAGCTGGAGCGGGAGACGGATGAAACGCGGGAAGGACCCGGCCCGGAGGATGTCCCGGAGGCGGAGGCCCCCCGGCCGGGGGTGAAAAGGATGGGCCCCCGGACCCGCATCGCCGTGGCCGCGGGAGTCCTCCTTCTCGTGGTTGCGGCCGCCTTCGTGACGCTTCATGTGATGGCCTCAAGGCGGATGAAGGCGGAATATGAAGCGGTCCTGGCGCGGGTGGAAGCACAGAAAGACCCGGCCAAAAAGATCGTCCTCCTGGCGGTCTATGCCGCCTCCCATGCGCCCGGGCCGTATACGGAGCGCTCAATGGAGCGGATCCGCGCCCTC
>CAZCVB010000354.1:0-2188 GCA_964501805.1 uncultured Desulfobacteraceae bacterium
TACCTGGAATGGGGAAACAACTGGTCCCACGGGAAAATGATCAAATCCAAAAACGATGTCTCCTATTATTTCGTCATCAATACCTGGCATGAGCGGCCCAGGGTTTTTCTGGTGCGCCGGAATTCGGAAGAGGCGGTGGACCTGGCCGCCGTCGACATGCCCCGGGACCTGGGCTCCCGATTCATGGAATCGGTGGCGCATCACAAAGGGATATACGGTATCAACAGGGAGATCAGGGCCTGGCTCGAAAATGAACTGCGCCCGGAATGACCCCGCCGTCTTGCCGTCAGCGCCGGGGACCCGGACCGGTGCCGGGGTGACCGCTGTTCAGGATCGCGATCATGGCGTCATGGATATACGGGTTGGCCGCCACAATGCTTTTTGAATCGTGGGTATGGGGTTCGCCGTCAAACGTGCTGACCCTTCCCCCCGCCTCCTCCACGATCAGGTCGCCCGCCGCCGTATCCCACGGTTTGAGCCCCTGTTCCCAGAAGCCATCGAATTTCCCCGCCGCCACGTAACACAGGTCTATGGCGGCGGCGCCGGGACGCCGCAGGCCCTGGGCCCTGACGAGCATTTTTGTGAAGAGATCCATGACCTCCCGGTGGGTTTCCCGGACGTCGTAGGGAAAACCCGTTGCCAGGAGCGCTTCCCCCATGGTCTGAACCCGGGAGACCGTTATGGACCGCCGGTTCAGAAAGGCCCCGGCGGTCCGGATCGCCTCGAAATATTCTTCCATGACCGGGTTGTACACGATTCCAAGAACCACGGTCCCCTCGAATTCAAAGGCGATGGAAACGCCGAAAAAGGGGAACCCGTGGGCGAAGTTGGTGGTGCCGTCCAGGGGGTCGATGATCCAGGTCCTCTCAGGGGTGCCCCCGTTCGCGCCCGCTTCCTCCGAAAGAACGGCGTCGTGAGGGAAACGGCGTTGAATGATGTCCAGGACGGCGGTTTCCGCTTCAAGGTCCGCCTCGGTTACGAGATCGATTTCTCCCTTTTTTTCCACATGCCGGATGTGCCCGAATTTTCGTCTGAGGATGTCTCCGGCCGTTCGTGCCGCCTGCGCGGCGACCTGCTGTTCTTTTTCCCATTCGTGGGGTATTGTCATGGTACCGCTCCTGTTGGCCGATATTCCCCGGTGACAGTGAAATTTCTTGACACAAAAAAAACGGGGTGTTAATAGATACTGTTTTAATTCAAATTGCTCCTTGTCCCCTGTGCGCCTTTTTGCGTGATGCGGGGGACCGCAACCGAAGGGATCTGTAACAGGCCGAAAGGAGAACAAACGCATGAGGTATTATGAAACCCTGTATATCGTCAATCCGCACCTCGGGGATGACGAATACAAGGACACCGTAACCAAATTCAATAACATAGTCGAGAAGAATAAAGGCGTCATTATCAAGGTTGAGGAATGGGGAAAGAAAACCCTGGCCTACCCGATCAAGAAGTTCAGAAAGGGCTATTACGTGCTGATGCAGTACTGTGCAGGTCCGGATTTCCATTCGGGATTGAAACGGGATTTCAAGCTCGATGAACGGATTCTCAAGTATCAGACCATCAAGCTAAGTGACGCCGCGGATCCCGATGCATTGAAGCGGGAGCTGGAAGGAGACCGGACGGAAGAGGAGCCGGCCTCCGACGGGGATGCCCAATCCGGGGCGGAGAGCCGGGAGGGAGACAAGTAAAATGGCCTTCAGTCGAACAGGCGGCAACAGGGAAAGACGCAGACCCAGGTTCAAAAAGACGTATCACCGGAGAAAGATCTGCCGGTTTTGCGCGGACAGCAACCTCGTGATCGATTACAAGGATCCCAAGACCCTTCGATATTTCACGACGGAGCGCGGGAAAATCATACCGCGGAGGATTTCGGGTAACTGCGCCAAGCATCAGCGGGTCCTCACCGTGGCCATCAAGCGGGCCCGGAACATGGCGCTTCTGCCGTATACCACATCCATCGTTTAATCTCCCGATGGACCGTTTCCACGGTCCGGGTGATCTCGTGGGCGGACACTTCCGGGATTCCATGAAATTGACAGACATCGCGGGATGCGTGGGGGGATCCCTCCTCTTTCTCCTGGCAAGCATGGTGATCCCCTTTATCGGTCCGTTTTTCAGCCTGCTGATCCCGTTGCCTTTCCTTTTTTATTCAACCCGGCTGGGACTCTTTCAGGGCGTGAAACTGGCG
>CAZCVB010000355.1:0-2169 GCA_964501805.1 uncultured Desulfobacteraceae bacterium
GGGGCCGAAAAGGAGGACACCGCCTTCCGCTTCCGTGCCTTCGGCCGGGAGTGCCGCGTGTCACCGGAAGGGATCCGGCTCGCCGGCCTGCCCGCCACGGGCCCGGAAGGGGTGATCATATCGCTCTACCTCCGCCATGCCCATGGAGCGGGCCTGCAGATGGAACCCTTCCGCGCCTTCAAGGATCTGAAAGGCAGCATGCCCTACCAGGGGGCCTTTTCCGCCAACGCGGAGCGGGTCCTGGTCCCCCATGTCCCCCGCATCGCCGCGCGCCGCGGAGAGATCGTGGCCGCTTTCGACGGGCACGACGGCCCGGAGGAGGCGGGGGGGGATCTCTCGTTCGTGCTTTATCCCCTGCCGAAAATCGCCCTGTGTTACGTCTTTTACCTGCCGGACGAGGAATTCCCGGCATCCGCCACCTGCCTCTTTTCCGCCAACGCGGATATGTTCATGCCCCTGGACGGACTGGCCGACACGGCGGAATACACATCCAGAAGGATCATCGCCCTTTTGGGCACGGGCGAAGATTGAGGGCGCAGGCCCGGCCGCCTACAGCAGGTAATCGGGATTCACGTTCTGAAGGGCGTGGAAGATATTTCCCTTGATTTTTTTGCTGGACCGGTAAAACCGGTTGAGCATGTCCTTGATGTCTTTCCGCTTGGATGCCCCGGCACTGGGGCAACCCAGCCGGATCTCCGGCCAGCCCATGTCCCGGGCATACCGTGCCAGGAGCCGCTCCTCCACCCGGTAGAGCGGCCGGATCACCGTCAGTTTTCCCCCGAACAGTTCCTGTACCGGCAGCATGGTGCTGATGGAGGCGCCGTAAAAGATGTTGAGGAAGAAGGTCTCGATAAGGTCGTCCTTGTGATGGCCCAGGGCGATCCGGTTGCACCCCAGTTCCCCGGCCAGCTCAAAGAGCAGCTTCCGCCTGAGGCGCGAGCAGAGAAAACAGGGATTTTCCCGGTTTTCCGGACTGTGTGCCCGGGGACCGATATCGCTTTTGATGATGCGGTAGTCGAATCCGTTTGCCTGGAAAAATTCGATCAGCCGGTCCGCGGAATCCGCCCCGAATCCGGGGTCCACGTGCGCCCCGGTGATCCGGTATGTGATGGGAATCCGTTTGAGCCGCTCTTTCAGGAGCCACAGGAGGGCCATACTGTCCTTGCCCCCGGACACGGCCACCAGCAAGTGGTCGCCGTCCGCGATCATCCGCTGCTCATGGATCGCCTTGCCGGTGAGACGCCTCAGCTCTTTTGCGACAAAATTCAATGGACCCTTATCCCCTTCTCCTCCATTCCCGGCCGCCGGGCCGCCCGCGCGGCGGACCGGGATGCACCGGTTCCTGTTCTGGACCCGGTCACCGTTCGCATCCCGGCCGGGGCCCGAACAACCGGGTCCCGATCCGTACCAGGGTTGCCCCTTCCTCAATAGCGACCCGGTAGGAATTGGACATGCCCATGGAGAGGTATCTCATTTCCACGCCGGGCAGGTTCAGGTCTCGAATCTCTTCAAACAGCCCGCGCGTCTTCCTGAAGTAGGGCCGGGCCTCTTCCGGATCCCCGGCAAAAGGGCCCATGGTCATGAGACCCATCACCCGAAGGTGCGCCATCCCGGCGATCTCCCCGGCCAAGGCGACGGCGTCTTCCGGCAGGATCCCGTTCTTCTGGGGTTCCTCTCCGCTGTTGATTTCCAGGAGCACCGGCATGACCTTTCCCCGGCCAGCGCAGGCCCGGTCGATGGCCCGGGCAAGCTTGATGGAATCAACGGTCTCGATCATATCGAAGATCGCCGCCGCCTTTTTGGCCTTGTTGCTCTGAAGGTGGCCGATCATGTGCCACCTGACCTTTCCGCCGATGACCGCAAAGGCCTTCTCCGCCTCCTGCACGTAGTTCTCCCCGATAATGGAAAGTCCCGCGTCCACCGCCTCCAGGATCTCCTCCGGGACCCGGGTCTTGGCCGCCCCCACCAGTTCAACGCCCGGCGGCAATTCCGCCAGGATTCGTGTAACGTTCTCCTTGATGCTCATCCGTATCCTTCCTCCCGACACTGGGCCTCAGCCGTTCCGGATCACGGTGATTCCCTTCCAGTCTTGTCCCGGCCGAGAAACTCCCAGGCTGCGGGGTTGCCCTTACATACTCCACCGCTTGCTCCCCAGCCACCTCAGGCATA
>CAZCVB010000356.1:0-2127 GCA_964501805.1 uncultured Desulfobacteraceae bacterium
CAGGTGCGGACACTCGAAAACGGACTTCTGGACCCGCTCCCCATAGGACTTGAGGGCCTTTCCCCCCCGCCGGCGGACGCGGTCGTCCACGATAACGAAACAGACCACGTAAAACACCTTACAGCTCCCACGAAAAGGGCCGGTATTCCGAATCCGTTTTTTGGAGATACCGGGCAAAGGCCCTGGCCTGGTTCAGGATCACCTGCCGGTAAGCGGTCTTCTTTGGGGGCGTCCCGTAAGAGACGGGCCGTTTCATCATTTCCTCGTAGCTTGCGATGAACGCCCGCCGGGCCGCCGGTTTCATCTCCACCGGCCGCTTCGCCTTCATCTCGTCTTCGTCCACGAAATTCGCGGGCGTGCCTTTCCGGATGACGAAGTCTCCCGGTCCGACGGCCCTGCGGTTGACGAGCCCCAGCACAAGGCGGTCTCCCAGGAAACAGCGGTATTCCTCCACCAGGTCGCAGGCCAGGGACGGCCTGCCGTAGCTGATTTCATGGAGCGCACCCATGTACGGATCCAGGCCGCAGGCCTTCAGCGCCGAGAGGACCTCGTTGGTGAGAAGGGTATAGACGAACGAGAGCATCGCGTTGACCGGGTCGAGCGGGGGCCTGCGGTTTCTGCCATGGAACCCGAAATCCGGATTCCGGATAAGGGCGTGAAACAGGTCGAAATAGAGTCGGGCCGCGTTCCCTTCCAGCCCCCGAAGGGTCTCCATGTCCGGAACGCGGCGGGCGGCCCCGGCCATGGTTTTCAGCCCGGCGGCGCCCGCCCGCAGGGCGTCGTTTTCATACTGCCGCGCCCGTAAGAGGAGTAGCCGCGCCATGTTGGCAACCTTTCCGCGCACGATGAGCCCGGCGGTTTTCAGCGCGAAGCGGGGGTCGCTCAGGGAAAGATACTGGGCCTTTCGCAATGCGACATGTCGGTGTTCATCCAGGAGCAGGCGGGCCCTGAACCGCCCGGTAGGCGTCATGAAAACGGTTTCCACCTTTTTCTGGATCAGGAGATCGATGACCCCTCCGCTGATGGAGAGGTATCCCGCGAGGATGAGCCGCCGCAGGTCCCCCACGGGGATCTCGTCCAGCACCTCGCCGCCCTTCATCACCTTGAGCGTCTCTCCCTCCCTCCGGAGGTAGGCGCCGGGTTCGAGAACATAGATGCTTTCCACCGGCTACTCCAGGAATGCCCGGGCCATGGAAATGGCCGCCTTCAGGTTGTCGAGGGCCGATGCGAGGTCCGACACCTTTTCGGATCCCGGGGCTCGGTCCTCCCGCCACTCATCGAGATGGAGAAGCGGGTGGGGGTAGGGGGCCTCCCGGCCGAAGGCGCAGGCATCTCCGTTGAAGTTCATGAGGGAATGGATCCGGCGGCAGCCGAGAGGCCTTCCCCTCACCCGGCTGAGCCTGAAATCCACCAGGTGCGGGTTGTAGTCGGACAACTTCGCCAGGAGATGGTGCAGGAGGGTCCGGGCCCGGGGAAGGAAACCGATGGTCTGGAAGAGGACTTTCTCTTCCCTGAGGGAAATTTCCGCGCCCTGGCGGCACGTGGCGATGATCTGCCCGAGCGGGGGACACAGTTCCTCCAGTTTCGATAGTTCCGGGTACTCCGCGGCCCATTTCTTCATCCGGGGATGGGTGAATACCTTCGCCGATGCCCTGTCCTTCCCGATGGGAACGATGCCGGCGGGATCGGTTTTCCGTATTTTGGACAAAAAGGCCATCTGCGCCTCCACGGCCCGGTCCCCGCATGCCGTGAAATAGGACCTCCGGCCGGTCATCCGGTGGATCCCCAGGGGAAGTTTCACCAGGTTTCCGAACCCCTTTCCCGAAAGGGCGTCCTGCTTGGGGAAGACCTCCAGGTTGAAGGCCGTGAGATCCCCCTTCAGCGCCCCGCGGATCCCCTGGAGGGCCGCGCGCGCCGTGCGCGCCGATACCGGGGTTTCAAAAAAGACCCAGAAATGATACCCTTTTCCGCCGCTGAATTCCGCGGTCGGGGCCAGGCCCGCCCCTTGGGCCAGCTCGGTGATCCTGGAAAACAGGTAGGTCCGTTCCCGCCGGACAAGGGCCCGGTCCTCCGCCTTCAGCCGTCCCTCCCGGAACCGCGGGCAAAGATCCACGTCGATGACCGCCG
>CAZCVB010000357.1:0-2122 GCA_964501805.1 uncultured Desulfobacteraceae bacterium
CAACGGGCTGGACGCCTATATCTCATGGATATGGCTTTTCAGGAAAGACGCCCTTTTCAATCTCCGGTACGAGTACAACAACGTGAACACGGACGGCAAGTGGTGGGACTACCAGGGCCATGCCTTTTCCGCCAACCTGACCCTTCCCCTGATCCCCAGGGTAAAACTGCAGCTCAGCGGGGAAGCGGTCTTCAACGATTACGACAACAAACGGCCCGACCTGCTTCCCAACGGCACGGTGGTATCCACGGAACGGGATGACCATATCTACACGGGAACCATCGGGATTACCTGGGAATTTTTCAAGGGGACGACCCTGGTGGCCCAGTACTCGAGGACCCGGGCCGATTCGAATATCGGCATTTACGATTATGACCGCGACCTTTACACCGCCGGGCTGGAGTACCGGTTTTAATTCAATGTAACACGGACGGCTTCGTAACAAGCCGGATTTCCGAGCTGCACGCCGTCTCAGCCGCTGCAGCGGATCGTTTCCGGCACCCTGTTTCCAAGGACCGGACGCGACGGTTTTTTGCGAGTTCATCAACATCTGGAGGGACCTAAAAATGAAACGCGCCGTTTCCATACTCGGGATCATCTGTTTTCTTTCGTTTCTTCCGTACACCGCCAATGCCGCGCCCGTGGGAAAATTCACCCAGGTCCGCGGCCAGGTGGACATCACCCCGCCCGGCGGGCATGCCCGGGCCGTGCATAAAGGCGACCCCGTCAACGTGGGGGACATCGTCCGCACCAAGGCGGGTGCAAAGGCGGAAATCCGTTTCATCGATGGTTCCATCCTCCGCCTCGCCCAGAAGAGCCGGGTCAAGGTGAACCAGTACATGGTGAAAAAAGGAAAACGCCGGGCCTCCCTCAGCCTTTTCAGGGGAAAGATCCGGAGCATGGTCAAGTCCGTGCTGGCGGGTCTTTTCGGCCGGAGCAAAAAGAACCGCTACGAGATTCATACCCCCACGGCGGTTCTCGGGGTCCGCGGGACCGACTTTTTCAGCTATTACCTCCAGGGGGTGAGCGGCGCCCTCTGCAGGGAAGGCCACGTGTACGGGTATCCGGCCAACAATCCGGAAGCGGTGAAAATGATCACCGCGGGCCAGGCCCTTCTCATCAAGACCGCGGAGCAGGCCCCTATCAAGACTACGGCGCCGCCTGAACAGCTCGACAACTTCGAGGGCGACACGGATCCCGGCACGCCGCCCGCCCAGACAGGCGGAGAGGGCGCGGGTGAACCCACGGTGGCGGGGATGATCCTTGGGACGGAGGAGACCGGCGGAGGCGAAGGGACCGGCGGGACGGAGATCGTATCCACCGGGGCCGGTGAAACCGAACCGGACATCCCGTTTGCCGGACCCGCCCTGGAAGGGAGCAGCACTTTTTCCATGGACGTCCCGTTTTCCTTCCTGGGGACGGACGAAACCGCGACCCTTGCCGGATCCATCGACAACGGCACCAACGTGAGCACCCAGTTCAGCCTGTCCGGAAACAGCCTTAACTGGCCCACGTCCGGCACCTGGGGCAGCAACCACGTGGAGGGCGGCCTGACGGACAACGACACGGGTGTGGTCAGCGCCATGCGGGGGACCCTGCAGGGGGTCTCCGGTTCATGGGAGGCCCTGCTCTCCACCCTCTGGGTGGGCAACGGCGAGGCCGGCTACGTGGTGGGCGCCCTCTCCGGGACCTGGGACGAGATGACCGGGGCCTTCAGCGGAAACGGCACCGCCATCCGCGAATACAAGGGACCCACGGACATCGTGCCGGACATCGACCCAACGACGGGCCGGCCGGACATCAGCAGCAATCTCATTTCATGGTCCTATCCCCTGCCGGTCCTCCAGGATGTCATCGCGGGCGGCAACATGGGCCAGGGAAGCGCCTCATCCACCTATGCCGTCGGCATTGAAACGCTGCCCGGGGGACGAAAACTCGGCGTCTGGGGCGTTCAGACCAGCGGCGGGACCTACACGCCCAACGGGGAAAGCGCCTGGCATGGAATGTACGGGGACGGCTCGGCCGGATCGTGGTACATGATCGGGGATATCCACGGGTCGGACGACCTGGCCGCTCACCTGGCCACATCCGGGTTCCTGGTCTACATGGACGATACATACTT
>CAZCVB010000358.1:0-2105 GCA_964501805.1 uncultured Desulfobacteraceae bacterium
CCCTTGGGGCGTTCAATGCTTTTGATGATACCCCGTTGCTTGCGGCGGGGTAGTTTATTCGGGTGCCGGGGTGATCAGCGGAAGGATCCGCTTGAAGTCCGGTGGTGTAAGCTGTAAGCTGTAAACTGATCAGACGCGTTCCACATCCGCCCGTGATGTTCCGAAAGTTGCGGGTGCGGCTCGAAGCGAAGGCGTTAAAAGGAGCGATGACCGTGCCGTCGTTAAACCGGACGGCATGGGAAACCGGCCGGGGAAAAAGTGAATACGGAAAAGGAATCGGTTCACGAACCCGTGAGACTTGAAACACCAAAAAAATAAAAAAGAGGAAGGATTCATGGAAAAGTATGTCTGTTCGGTGTGTGGATACGTATATGATCCGGCGGATGGCGACCCGGACAACGGCGTTAATGCCGGCACCGCTTTCGCGGATATCCCCGACGACTGGACCTGTCCCGTGTGCGGGGCGTCCAAGGACATGTTTGAGCCGGAGGCATAGGGACCGATCCGGGGTTCTCTCATTCGACGGAATAAAATACGGGAGGCGTGGACCGGGAAAACGCGAAACCATTCCGGTCCTCGGGGCTTCGGACGGCGGCCGTCCGGGCCGGTACGGAAGCAAAAAACAGGCGAGGAAAGATGAAACCCATCGAGATTGCAAAGGACGTTTACTGGCTGGGGGTGGTGGACTGGAATGTGCGGGACTTTCACGGTTATTCCACCGATCTGGGAAGCACCTATAATTCTTACCTCATCGTGGATGAAAAGATCACTCTTGTCGACACGGTGAAAAAGCAGTTCGGTGATACACTCTTGAATGCCGTCAGCCAGGTGGTGGATCCAGGGAAGATCGACTGCGTGGTCAGCAACCACACGGAGATGGACCATTCCGGGGCCCTGCCGCGGATTATGCACAGGATCGGCGAGGACAAGCCGATCTACTGCTCCAGGATGGGAAAGAAAAACCTCTCGCTGCATTTTCAACGGGCGTACAATTATCAGGTGGTGGAGACCGGGGGAGAGCTGAGCCTCGGGAAAAAGACGCTCTCTTTTCTGGAGACCCGCATGGTCCACTGGCCCGACAGCATGTTCTCATACCTGAAAGAGGACCGGATCCTGTTCGCCAGTGACGGGTTCGGGCAGCACTATGCCGGGCCGGAGCGCTTCGATGACGAGATCGGCGATGCCATCATGCCCCACGCCAAGAAGTATTTTGCCAATATCCTGCTGCTCTACGCGCCGCTCATCCTGAAGCTGGTCAATACGGTCACGGAGATGAACCTGCCCATTGACATGATCTGTCCGGACCATGGAATCATGTGGCGGAAAGATCCCTCGAAAATCATCAATGCCTACGTGGAATGGAGCACCCAGACGCCCCGGCGGAAGGCCGTGGTGGTCTATGACACCATGTGGCACAGCACCGAGAGCATGGCGGAGGCCGTTGTGGAGGCCCTTGTGGAGGAAGACGTTGAGACCCGGTCCATGCACCTGGGGACCTGCCATCGGAGCGACGTCATCACCGAGGTCCTGGACGCGGGGGCCGTGGTCGTCGGGTCGCCGACCCTGAACAACAATCTGTTTCCAACGGTGAGCGATTTTCTGACCTACATGAAGGGGCTGAAACCCAGGAACAAGGTGGGCGCGGCGTTCGGTTCCTACGGTTGGAGCGGTGAGGCCGTCAAGCTTTTGAACAGGGAACTGGAGGAAATGAAATTCGACGTGGTGGATCCGGGTGTTCGGGCCCAGTTCGTTCCCGGTGACAAGGCCCTTGATGCCTGCCGGGAACTCGGCAGAAAGATCGCCGCCGGACTGCCCGCGGCATGACTTTCCGTCCTTTCACGGCGGCGGATTCCCCTGCGGAGGCGCCGTCGTGAGAGGGGGTCCCCGATTCCGTAAATCGCTGAAACGGCCCCGACGTTTCAGCCTTCATTCCCCGCCGCCCTCGCGGCGATGCGGTGCCCCAGGGGATATATGGCGCGCAGGGGAAAAGATGGGGGCGTTCCCGGCGTCCATCGAAGTCTTCGATCAGGGCACCGCTTTAACGGCGCCCCCTTATTGTCCCATTCTGGGAATGGGAGAAAAACCCTCGCCTTCAGGCGAAGACT
>CAZCVB010000359.1:0-2104 GCA_964501805.1 uncultured Desulfobacteraceae bacterium
TGAAACCCTTGACCCCATGCATCCGATGAGATCCAAAACCGTCGCAAAAAAGTCTGCAGACAAAAACACCCATCCCCCGGAATCCCTCCTGCACTACCGGGAACCCGACTACGGCCGCCCGCCCCTGGAGATCCCCGGCAAAAGCCGGAAGCGGATGCTCAAACGGCTCGGATTTCTTTACGGCGACGCGGTCGCGGAAAAATACATCACCGAACTGGAGAGGATCCTCAGGGTCTACTACGCCCACAAGTCTCCCGAATCCATTGAAAGGGACCGGGAATTCGATCCCGCCCAGCGATTCTCACAGGAAGACGTGATTCTCATCACGTACGGGGACCTCCTGCGCGGCGATGACGAGGTCCCCCTCAAAACCCTGGCCGGATTCTGCGATACCTACCTTGAAGGGACCATCAACACCCTGCACATCCTCCCTTTTTTTCCGTATTCGTCGGACAAGGGATTCTCCATCATCGATTTCGAGACCGTTGACCCCCGCCTGGGAACCTGGGAGGACATCGAGGCCCTTGAAGGCCGCTACCTGCTCATGTTTGACGGTGTGATCAATCACGTGTCCGCCAAGAGCCGCTGGTTTCAGGAATTCCTGAACGGCGATCCCTACTACCGGGACTTTTTCATCCATTTTTCATCCCCGGACGAATTGACTCCGGAACAGAGAAGGATGATTTTCCGTCCCCGGACCTCCGACATCCTCTCGGAATTTCAGACCATCGACGGCCCGAGATATGTCTGGACCACTTTTTCCCCGGACCAGGTGGACCTCAACTATGCCAACCCGGACGTCCTGATGCGCGTGATCGAGATCCTGCTGTTTTACGTGCGAAAAGGCGCCGCCATCATCCGGCTGGACGCGGTCACCTATCTCTGGTCCGAGCCCGGCACCCGGTGTGTCCACCTGGACCAGACCCATGAAATCGTGAGGCTTTTCCGGGACATCCTGGACGTGGCGGCGCCCCGGGTCGCCCTGATCACCGAGACCAATGTCCCGCACGACGAAAATATCTCCTACTTTGGAGACGGCCGGAACGAGGCGCAGATGGTCTATAATTTCGCACTCCCGCCGCTGGTCCTCTACACCATCTACCGGGAAGACGCCACCGCCATATCCCGGTGGGCCATGAACCTGAAACCGGTCTCCGACACCACCACCTTTTTCAATTTTCTCGACTCCCACGACGGCATCGGGGTGATGGCCGTCCAGGGAATCCTGGACGAAAAGGAGATTGAATTCGTCATTGAAAAGGCGCGGGCCCATGGCGGACTTATCTCGTACAAGAGCACCGGGGACGGGGGCGAGGTTCCGTATGAAATCAATATCACCTGGTTCAGCGCCCTGAACCGGGAGGACAGCGGCGAGGATATCGCGTTCCAGGTAAAACGGTTCGTGGCGTCAAGGATCATCGCGCTGGTTCTCCAGGGAGTCCCGGGGATCTATCTACACAGTCTCATCGGGACAAGAAACGATATCGAATCGGTCCTGGCCACCCACTCAAAGCGGGATATCAACCGGACCGTCATCGATTACAGGGCCATAACCGATGCCCTGAAGGACCCCCTTTCCAAGCTCTCCCGGATCAGCCGTGAATTCGGGCGGCTCATCGTCATCCGGACAAGGGAGCGCGCTTTTCATCCCAACGGCCCGCAACGGGTCCTGATCCTCTCCCCTGCAGTCTTTTCGGTCATCCGGACATCGCCCGAAGGAGATCAGATGATCCTGACCCTCATCAACATCACCGGCAGGCCCTGCCGCCTGGAGGTTCCGCTGTCCGAACTCGGGACGGATGAAACCCGGTGGTACGACCTGGTGAGCGGCATGGAATGGATGACGGAAGACGAACGGCTTTACCTGAGCCTGCAGCCCTACGATGTCCTGTGGCTGACGCCTTTCAGGGAAAAATCATAAGAATCCTCTCTTCCCCTCTCATTCTCTTGCCGGGACTTTCGCAAGCCATCGGTCGGAGACGGCTGGTCAAACCCGGGGCCTTCTCTTCACTACAAGGACGGATTCCCGGATCAGGATTACAGGGATATCCGGTTTTACGGTATATATGGGGGATTGCATCCGGCCTTCGGAGACGCGCATTGT
>CAZCVB010000360.1:0-2092 GCA_964501805.1 uncultured Desulfobacteraceae bacterium
TCGGCCGGAAGGAATGGGTCAATTCCGCGTAGGAGATCTCCCGTTCCTGTAGCGTCTTCAGGGTCTCGTAAAGGGATCCGGGAATGTCCAGGCGGGCGACGATCAACCGCTTTTCATGATCCAGAAGGGTGAGTTTCCTCTGCCCGGGGACAAGGCCGGTGGCCAGGCAGATGATGGCCTCGACATCCTCCTTCTATGGTGATGAAAAAATAGGGATGGAGATTGTCGTAAAGCCAGTTCAGGTTTTCCATGGCCTGCCGGTTCCGGTCCGCCAGCGCATCCCGGATCCTCCGGTAAAGGCCGGCGTCCGCCGCGGGAAGGCCGCGGTCCCTGGTTTTTCCGGTGCTGGGTGACGTTGTTTTCATGGCTGTTTTTCCTTTTACGGATCGGGTTTACGTTCCAGTCCGCCGCGCCTCAAGGGATGCCATCAGCCGGCGGGGAAGATTGTCAAAGGCCCCGTTGGACATGACCAGGACCACGTCACCGTCCCGGGTCTCCCGAACGAGGGCGGCGAGCAGGGCACCGGCGTCAGGGAAGGCGTCCGCCGTGATGCCGCGTTTTCGAAGATCGCGCGCCAGGCGGGACGAGGAAAAGCGTTCCGCGGCCGGGATCTTCTCCGTCATGGAGGGCTCCGGGACCATCACCCGGTCGGCCCCTCCGAAGGCGCCGGCGTACTCGGACTGGAAGATGTTCCGGCGGCTGGAATTGGACCGGGGCTCGAATACGGCCACGAGACGACGGTCCGGATACCGGTCCCGGACCGCCCGGACGGTCTCCCTCACCGCCGTGGGATGGTGCGCAAAATCGTCGAGGACCAGGACGCCCCGGCATTCTCCGATGACCTCCTGCCGGCGCCGCACCCCTTTGAAACCGCGGGCGGCCTTTCGCAGGGCCGGTTTTGGAACGGAGAGGAAATCGGAAAGGGCAATGGCGGAGAGGAGGTTGGAGATATTGTGGCGACCGTATAGCGGGGTCTCCAGGGTCATCGTTCCACCCGGATTTCGGACCTCCACGCGGGTCATGCCTCCGGACCGGTCCACCGCCGCCGCCCGCCACGGGGCGTTTTTGGAAAATCCGTAGCCCAGAACCGGGCATTTCGCCCGCCCGGCCACGGACCTGACAACGGGATCATCCCAGTTGGCGATGAGTCGGCCCTCTTCCGGGATGAGGTCGACGAACATCTCAAAGCTTCCGATCACATGGTCCAGGTCCCGGTAAATGTCCGCATGATCGAATTCGATGCTGGTGAGAATCGCGGCCCATGGGGCGTAATGAAGGAATTTCGGCCCCTTGTCGAAAAACGCGGTGTCATATTCATCCCCTTCTATGACGAAGAAAGGACCCTTTCCCAGCTTGAAACCGGCCTGAAAATTCCCGGGAATTCCGCCGATCATGAACCCGGGATCCATTCCCGCGCATTCCAGGATCCATGCCGTCAGCGAGGACGTGGTGGTCTTGCCGTGGGTGCCGGCGATGACAACGGAACGCCGGGTCCTGAAGGCAAAATGCCGGAGGGCCTGGGGGAAAGAGAGGTAGGAGAGCCCCAGACGGGACAACGCGAGGGCTTCCGGGTTCTCCCGCGTGATCACGTTTCCCACGATCACCAGGTCGGGCGCGGGATGGAGGTTTCCGGGGCGATAGCCCGTCGCCACGGGGATCCTCAGCTCCGCCAGCAGCTCGCTCATGGGCGGGTAGACATCCCGGTCGGAACCGGTCACCCGGTATCCCTTTTCCCTGAGCATTCCCGCAAGCCCGGCCATCCCTGTGCCGCAGATCCCCATGAGGTGGATGTGGCGGGGGGTTGCCGGGGCCCGGTTGAGATCGGGAGAAAGCAACGGGTTTTTCAACGTATTGGAAATTGATGACCTCTCTTTCAGCTCACGGCCGGTCCGGATACGGGAAGCAAAAAACTGCTTGCCAAATTTTTTTATCTGCTATAGATTAAAAAATTCTCAAGATTTGAAATTTCAGGACCGCCGCGAGCGGTGATTTTCCGGGAAATGGCCACAACACCCGGGGTGCGTTCATTCCCGGTATGAGTCAACTACTATCGCCTCAAGGCGATAGCTTGATGGCCAATCGCCTCGTCGAA
>CAZCVB010000361.1:0-2070 GCA_964501805.1 uncultured Desulfobacteraceae bacterium
GCGGTCCGCACCGGGGAAAAGGAGAAGGGATAAGCGGATGAATACCGGCATTGGAAATAGCACGGATATGGCGGCGGATCCACTGAATCTGATCATCACCGGCGTCGGCGGTCAGGGGAACGTCCTGGCATCGCAGATACTGGGGCGCGCCGCGGTTCAGCGGGGATTCAACGTGACCATCGGGGAGACCTTCGGTCTTTCCCAGCGGGGCGGGGCGGTGATGAGCCACGTCCGGCTCTCCACAAAAAAAAATTACGGGCCCATCATCCCCCCGAACCGGGGGCACCTGGTGATGGGCCTGGAACCGCTGGAAACCCTCCGGATCCTTGCGGAATACGGAAACCCGGAAACCGTCTTTGTCGTGAACTCCCGGCCCATTCACCCGCTCAACGTGATCTCCGGGGACGTGGCGTATCCGGACGTGGCCTGGATCCGCGAGACGCTGGAAGGGGCGTCGAGGCGGCTTTTCTGGCTGGACGCCACGCCCCTGGCCGTGGAACTGGGCGGTCCCATCATGCTGAACATGATCATGGTGGGCGCGCTGTGCGCCCTTCCGGGCTTTCCCCTCGATTCCGGGGACATCCGGGGAGCGCTGGCCGAGGTGTTTCCCGAATCAAAGCTGGAACAGAACTACCGCGCGCTGGAAACCGGGGGGAGTCTCGTTTCTCATGATGAAAATTGACCTGCACATCCATTCCAGGGACGGCTCCGACGGCCGGATGACCCTCCCGGAGATCTTTGAAGAGGCCCACCGGAGAAAGATCGACGTGATCTCCATAACGGACCACGACTCCATTGAATGCCAGGAAACGGCCGTGGAGCTGGCCCGGAGGTACGGTATCCGCTATATTACGGGGGTGGAACTGAACATCTCCTTTTCGCACCCCCCCTACCGGGACGGAAAACCGGTCTCCCTGGACATGCTGGGCTACGGGTACGATATCCATGATCCCGCCCTGGGGGAAAAGCTGCGGAAGATCCGGGCGTTTCGGAGGGAACGGGCGGTGAAGGTCCTTGAAAAACTGAACGCGGCCCTGGCCGAAGAAGGCCTCGCACCCTTCACCGAGGCGGACCTCGCGGCCATCGAGGAGACCGTGGACGGGGCCTTCGGCCGGCCCCATATCGCCAACTACATGGTCCGCAAGGGGATCGTTTCCACCCGGCAGGAGGCCTTTGACCGGTACCTGGTCCGGTGCAACGTCCCCAAGATGCCGGTATCCCTGGAGGAGGCCTCGGAACTGGTGCGGGGAGCGGGCGGAAAACTGGTCCACGCCCACCCCAGCGATCCACACGGCACCTCGCTGGCGGCCCTGACCCCTTCCGTCCGGGAACAGCACAGGATCATCCGGGAGGCCATGCTGCCCTACCTGGACGGCATCGAATGCTGGCACTCCCGCCATGACCCGGCGACCATCGCCGCCCACGTGGCCTTTGCCAGGGAACACGGCCTGATCATGACCGGCGGATCGGACTGTCACCAGCAGCCGGTGATCATGGGGACCATTCCCGTTCCGCCGGAAGTGGCGGACCAGTTCGACTGATAAAGAATTCCGGCCCGTGAGGCCGCAACCGCAGACAGGGGATCGCGTCTCCGGCCGCGGGCCGGGAGATCTCCCGCAGGGGAAAATATACACAATGACATCCATTATCGAAGATCTTCAGGACCCGGCCGCACTGCCGGATGAGACGGCCTCGGTGGCCGTGGTCCAGACCCATATCTCCATGGTGTTCGTGGGGGATGAGTTCGTCTACAAGGTCAAGAAACCGGTTGATTTCGGCTTCCTGGACTTCTCGACCCTCGACAAACGGGCCCATTTCTGCCGACAGGAGGTCACGCTGAACCGGCGGCTGGCCCAGGATATCTATCTCGATGTCCTGCCGGTGACGTTCGATGGAAAGCGGCACCGGCTGACGGGCGGCGGGGGGGAGGTCGTCGATTACGCGGTGCGCATGCGGCGCATCCCGGAAGCGGTCCTCATGAAATCCCTTTTTAAAAAGGGGGAACTCACGCCGGGCCACCTGGAGAAGGTCGCCGACCGGCTTTCCCGTTTTCATTCAACGGCCGCCACC
>CAZCVB010000362.1:0-2069 GCA_964501805.1 uncultured Desulfobacteraceae bacterium
GGCGATGGTGGTCTTCTGGGTGGAGACGAAATTTTCGTTGGCGAGCCTCGAAAGCTCCTGGAAGTGCGACAGCAGGCCCCTCAGGTGACGCACCTGTCTGCCCGTTTCCTTTTCCACCTCCTCGATGGCCTGGGAGATCTCCTTGACCCCGGCCACCGTCTCCGAAAAGGTATTCACCAGGCTGTCGATGGTCTTCCTCCCATGGTCGATCCCCTTCTGGCTCCGCTTCAGGGCCGTGGTCACGGCCGTATTGTCATCCAGGATGTCCTCGATCATGTTCCGGATATCCTGCGATGAACGCTTGGAGTTTTCAGCCATGCTCCGGATCTCGTCCGCCACGAGGGCGAACCCCTTTCCCATGGCGCCGGCCCGGGTGGCCTCGATGGAGGCGTTAAGGGAAAGCAGGTCCGTCTTCTGGGCGATATCATCAATGACATTGATGACGAGTTTGATCTTTTCCACTTTCGTGGCCAGCTGGAATACGGGCCGGGTGTACGCCACCATCTGTTCCAGCACCCCGTCCAGGTGCCGGAGGATTTCCCGGGCCTTGGCCTCCCCCTTTTCCGTCCTGAGCCGGGCTTCGTTGGCCTTTTCCGCCGTCTCGGCCGACTGCCGGACCATCTCGTCCATTTCGTTCAAACCGCTGTCAAGGCTCAGGGCGGTTTTCTGGACGATGAGGGTCTGGTTTTCCGATCCCTCGGCGATCCGCCTCGCGGTCCGGTCAATTTCACGGCTGTTGCCCAGGACCTTTCTGGCCAGGGAGAACAGGCGTCTGCTGGTATTCTGTATCTGCCCGGAAACGGCCTGCATTTCCAGGATCACGCGGCGCAGCTCCTTTACCATAACGGAAAAAATCTCCTCCAGGTCCCTCACCTCGTCCCGTGACAACAAGGGGATATCCCTGGAAAGATCACCCCGGCTGATCTCCCTTGCGACGTTGCTGAGGCTGCTCAGGCGATGGACAAGGGACTTGGAGAAAAGGCTCCCGAAGATGATACCCGCCGCCAGGGCCAGTGCCGCGGAAACGGCCTGCGCCATGTAAAAATCGTCCGTCACGCGGTTCACGATCCCCACCACCACCAGCACGATCAGCAAGAGCGCCAGGAAACTGAGGATCAGCTTGTTTTTCAGACTCGTCCTGCCCATTGATCGCCGTCCTCCATCACCATGACCCATCCGGCGACATCACCCTTGATTTTCAAAAGAGAGACCGCTATCCGGATCGTTTGAGAACCGATTGAAACAGAAAAAACCGTTTTCCTCAATACCTGTCTGAAAAGGATCTTTTTCAACGCCGCCGTCACCTTTTCCCTCTCATCCCGCGGGAACAGGGATATGATCTGGCGGTTCAGCACCTGCTCCGAAGGCCGTTTCAGTAGATCGCGCGCCGCGCGGGTGGCAACGATCACCCGGGCGTCCTGATCCAGCACCATCACGCCCGCCCCCGCGCTTTCGTAAACCGCCCGATGGAAATTGACGCTCTGGATCAGTTCATCGGTGATCCGTCTGGGCATGAGGTTGCCGGTCCTGAAAACAACCCTTTCCGAGGAAGCGCCCGGCGGATCGGACTCGATCCTGTCCAGAAGCCGCTCGATATGACCCGCCATCTTTTCCATGGGGCCTTTTGCCACAAAATAATCGGCATCGATCTCTTCAAGCCGATCCAGTTGTTCGATCATCACTCCCGAGAGGGCGACGATGGGAATCCGCGGGGAAGAAAATCGGGACCGCACGTGCCTTATGAATTCCCGGCCGTCTATCTTGGGCATGATCATGTCCACGAACAGGAGATCCACGTCCTCCCGCTCCAGCCTGGATATGCCTTCTTTTCCGTCATAGGCCCTGAAGACCCGGTACTTCCGGCCTTCGAGCAGCTCGGACAGAAATTCCACAAAAAAAGAGTCGTTGTCGACGACCAGCACTTTTCTGTTGATTTTTCTTTCTCCTCTGTTTACCGCATGAAATCCAGGCATCCCTGAACCGCCTGGATCCGCATGCGAACATGGAAATGTCCGCCTCTTTCTCCGAATCCCGTCCTTTTCCGGGCGGGACAGCGGCATGTTCCCGCC
>CAZCVB010000363.1:0-2043 GCA_964501805.1 uncultured Desulfobacteraceae bacterium
TTTATCGCCGACGGCGCGGCACTGGCCGAATATGCAAGGGAACCGGAGGGCAATTCCGCCGGCGCGCGGCTCCAACACCCCGGCGCCCATGGACGCGCCGGGGTGGATACCAAGCCATTGAACCTGGAGGAACTGAGCAGGATCAGAAAGAACGTGCTGTGCCTGCTGAAGGGAAGGGGGAAAGGCCCCGGCGGAATCGCATCGAAGCTTGCCGCCTATTTCGAGGCGCGGAAGCATGTAATTCAGGGCCGGATTTATTGCTTCAGGGGAATGCTGAAAGAGGAAACGGAAAGCTACCTGAAAGCGCTGAACCAGGTGCCCCGGGACGGTGATGCCGGCCATCTTTTGAAACAGGCGGAATTTGACCTGCTTTTAAACGAAGGGAAAAAATGCGTGGACGCGGCCGACTATGAGAGGGCCTGCGGCATCTATCAAAAGGCGCTGAACATGAATATGGCGTCTTCGGCCCCGTATTACAACCTTGGCGTGGTATATCTCAGGATGGCTTTACCCGGCCAGGCCGTGACGTATTTTAAAAAGGCCTTGTCTATCGTGCCCTGGAATACGGAATGCCATTATAACCTGGCGATTGCATATTGGAAAAATGCCGTTTATGACAAATGCCGTTTATGCCTGGAAAACGCCTTGAACCTGGATCCGGATATGGACAAGGCTAGGCGTGCGCTGGCGAAACTTTGCCGATTGCATCCCTGAAAGCCCGAACCTTCGGGACACGGGTTTTCATGAAGGCCGGCGCCTCGTCCGTGAACCCGGCGATGCGGCGGGGTGAAGAAATAGCACCGTTTAAGGGGGAAAATCCATGAAAATCCTTGATCTCCCGGGACTGAAAGTGGGAATGGAAGGAACCTACGGCACGATCGTTTCACCCGCGAACAGCGCCGAAGCCAGCGGATACAAGGGAATGCCGGTTCTGGGCACACCCCATCTGGTCGGCCTCCTGGAGATGGCCTGCATGTTTGTCCACGAGGCCCTGCCCGAACACCTGCTGACGGTGGGCGTCGCCAACAGGATGGCCCATCTTGCGGCATCCCCCCTGGGGGCCGAGATCATATCAAAGGCGCGCCTGGTCGCCATAGACGGCCGGAAACTGGAATTTCATGTGGAGGCCCATGACCCGGTGGAGAAGATTGCCGAAGGCACACACGTCCGGTTCATCGTGGAGGCGCGGGACTTTTTTGATAACCTGGAGAAAAAAAAGCGCAAACTCCGTCTGTCCTGAGACAGCCCTGTCCCCCGGACCACCGCCCTCCCTGGAAACCCCTTTCAGGAGAGCGGCTGGTCCTACGGGAAGCCCTGACCGGAGAGAGTCGTCAATTGGCGGCCCTGGCCCAGTTTTTTTCAGCGTTCCGGGCGATCCTTTCAAGCAGGCGGTCGGTAGAAGGGGCGTTCAGGTGGAGCCCCAGATCCGCTACCGGGTCGGCGCCCATGGCCAGCCCCAGGAGCTGGGGATAGAGGAGCACGGGAACCTGAAAGGTTTTCCCGTGCTTTTTCGCCGCATTCGCCTGCTGGGGGCCGTACATGAGGTAACAGGTCTGGCACTGCACCACCATGCAGTCCACGCCCGCGGCCTGGAGATCGTCGAGTTTCCGGGCCACCAGCGCGTGGGTCAGGTCCTGCGAATTGGGGAATGTCTTTCCCCCGCAACAGAGGTCCAGGGTCTTATAATCCACGGCGTTGCCCCCTGCGGCCCGGATCAGGCGATGGAGGGACTTCGGATGGTCCGGGTTGTCGAAGCCCCTGGAGATGGCCCTTGGTTTGATTGAATGACATCCGTAATGGGGGGCGATCTTGAGGCCCGAGAGGTCCTTTACGGCCTCCCTTCGCAACCGGTCAAGGCCCACGTCCTCATAGAAGACCCGGCTGATATGACGGACCCGGGTCTTCCCCTCGTAGCGCAATCCGACTTCCGCCAGGCGGGAGTTGACGTCGTCCCGGACTCGCGGATCCCTCAGCTTTTCGGCCGCTTCGCTCAGGGTCCCGAAACAGGCCGCGCACAGGACGACGATATCCAGCCCCCGGGCC
>CAZCVB010000364.1:0-2033 GCA_964501805.1 uncultured Desulfobacteraceae bacterium
GTGTACGCCTGGCGGAAAAAATACGGAATCGCATAACCGGCAGGCGACAAGTGCCCGAGCTTTCAGGTCCAGGATTCCAGGCCGCGCCTTCCACCTTGTACGCCGGTGCGGGCCAACCATCCCGGGTTCTGCCGCCTGCGGAAAGAGACGCTCCATGACTCGAAATGAACAACGCAGCACGGAAACGGTCCCGCCATCGGGGGAGGCCGCATCCCGGAACGGCAACCTTTCTTTTTTCGAGAACGCATCATCAAACAATGTACGGGAGGGGACATCCGTTGATCTCGGGCCCGGGATCGGATCCATCCCCGCCGATGACCTTGACCGGCTGGTATCCATTCACGGGTTTCTGAGTACCGGCGCCTTTATCGGTCTGCAGATGCTTTTTCTGGGAAGGCGTCTGCTGGGTGTTTCTCCGGATAAACGGATCCACGTGCTCTGCGAGACATTCAATTGTCTCCCTGATCCCTTCCAGATCCTGGGCGGGGCCACGGTGGGGAACAAGGGTCTGATCGTCCGGGATACCGGGAAGATGGCCGTGACCCTCACCCCCCACACGCCCCCCGGGGAGACCGCCCGGGGCGTCCGGCTGATTCTTGACCCCGCCAAGACCGAAAAATTCGAAAAGCTCCATGCGTGGTACCTGAATACCGGAAAATTTTCGCATGAGGAAATCATCCCCATCCTGAAAAAGGCGGGCGAGACCGTTTACTCCCACACCCGGGTGGATGTGCCGGTTTTCGGAAAACAGAAAAAGCAGGTGACCATCTGCCCTGTCTGCGGGGAACCCTATGTGAACACCGACGGCGGGGGCCGGCATTGCGCAGACTGCACGGACTGATTTCCAAAGAACCCCGGAAACGGAACGCCGGCCGCCGGGGACAGGACCGACCATGACGCCAGAACGCCTTGCCGCCGGGCCGGAAGCACAGGGCCGCCTGATCGAGGATATTCTTTCGGATGCGGCCGCTATCGGGGACGCACCGGTGACGGAGGTCATTTGCGGGAGGCACCTGGTGGCCGTCTCCAGCCGCCGGATGGGCCTCTGTTCACGGATCGGATCCGCGGTCGGAGGGGCCCCGGCCCGGAAGGTTCAGGGCCCTGTATCGGCGCGGGAACTCGCCATCTATCTGCGCCGGACGGTGCCGCAGGTTGAAGACAGCGCATCCTATGCCATGGCCGCGGTGAACTCCATCCTCCCCGTTCCCCGGGACGCCCTGCCCCTCAAGGCACAGGACCTGATTCGGGACAGGGGAAAAGGGAAAAACGTCTCCGTCATCGGACATTTTTCGTTCGTGGAGAAAATGAAACAGGCATTCAGGAATCTGTGGGTGTTTGAACTCCATCCACGGGGGTCCGACCTGCCGGCCGATGCGGCGCCGGACCTTCTCCCCGGGGCGGACGTGGTGGCCATGACGGCAACCACCCTGCTGAACGGCACCTGCGCGGGCCTGTTGAAACACATCCGGAAAGACGCGTTCACCATCATGCTGGGGCCGAGCACTCCCTTTGCGCCCTGCCTGTTCCGATGGGGGATCGATGCGCTGGCGGGATGCAGGGTGACGGACCCCCTCCTCGCCGCCCCCCGTATCCGGAAGGGAGATCCGTTCAAGCGGCTGGAAGGAGTCGATTCGCTCATCTGGGTTTCCCCGTAAAAGGGGGCGCCCTGAACCCTATTTAAAAATGCTCCGGCCGCCGGGTTTTTCGTTGGGACCGTTGCGGGCCGGCACCGCCATGCAGATGGAAAAACCGAAAAAAGAGGAAAATCTCAGCCACCTCAGGGTGACGCTTCCCGATCATCCGGCATCCGACTTTCCTCAGGATCATGAGTACTGTCTTGTTGCGGACCCGGATGGAAACCATGTCCGAAAAATCGGATTTCACGAATACGGCCGCATATTTTCCATGCCGGGCCTGTACGAATACCTTTTCCACGAACGCCTCAAATGCCGATCCCCGCAAAAGGTGTGCGCGGATCTTGACAGGGAAATGAAAAAGGCCCGCACCCGCAGGCGTGATATTCTGGCACTGGA
>CAZCVB010000365.1:0-2029 GCA_964501805.1 uncultured Desulfobacteraceae bacterium
GACGAGGCGATTGGCCATCAAGCTATCGCCTTGAGGCGATAGTAGTTGACTTCCATTTGGAGGAGAGAAACCCATGAACGTTCCTTTCGTCGATTTGAGCCGGCAGTACGCGCCGCTGCTGCCGGAAATCCAGGCGGCCATGACCCGGATTATCAAGAGATGCGCTTTCATCATCGGCGCCGAGGTAAAAGAATTTGAAGATCACATGGCCCGCTGGATGGGCCTTCCTCAGGTATGCACGGTTTCCAACGGGACCCACGCCCTTTACCTGACCCTCAAGGCGCTGGGAGTGGGACCGGGCGACGAGGTGATCACCGTCCCGAACACGGCCTTCCCCACCAGCGAGGCGATCAATCTTACCGGGGCGGACGTGGTGTTTGCGGACATCACCCCCGGGTATTTCAATCTTGATCCTGGGGCCGTGGAACGTGCCATTACCCCGAAAACCCGGGGAATTATTCCGGTTCATCTTTACGGCATCCCCGCGGACATGGACGCCTTCAATGCCCTGGCCGGGCGGCACGGCCTTTTCGTCATCGAAGATACGGCCCAGGCCATGGGGGCGCGATACCGCGGCCGGAGGGCCGGGAGCCTCGGCACGGCGGGATGTTTCAGCTTCTTCCCGTCCAAGAACCTGGGTGCATTCGGGGATGGAGGCGCCGTGGCCTCCGCGGACCCGGAGCTGATCCAGAAGGTGCGGATGCTGGCCAATCACGGGAGGAAGGAAAAATACACACATGAGATGATCGGGACCAACAGCCGTCTGGACACCCTGAAGGCGGCCCAGCTTTCCATCTGTCTCGACTGCCTGGACGACTGGAACCGTGAGCGTAGAAAGGCGGCATCCCTCTATGACGAACTGCTGGAGCCCTTTGAGGAAATCGGGCGGCCCCGCGTTCCGCAGGAATGCGAACCCATCTGGCATGTCTACGTGATCCGGTACGAGAAGCGGGACGAACTGGCGGCGTTTTTGAAGGAACGGGGCATCCGGACCGGGCTGCACTATCCGCTTCCCCTTCATTTCCAGCCGGCATACGCATCCCTCGGCCTCGGGGAAGGTTCCTTTCCGGAGGCGGAGAAGGCCTGCCGGGAGGTCTTGTCCCTCCCCATGTTCCCGAAAATCACTCCCGATGAGGTCCGGGCGGTGGCCGCCGCCGTCGGGGAATTCCTGAAAGGCCGGAAGAAGGCGGGGTGACATGTCCTTTGAGGGTGTCCGCGTATCGGTGGTGATCCCGGTATACAATGAAGAGGAGAACGTGGCCCCCCTCCTTGAAGAGCTCTTTCCCGTGCTCGGTGGACTGGGTCCCGGCTTCGAGGTGCTCTGCATTGACGATGCCAGCACCGATCATACCCTCCGGGAACTCCTGCGGCTGCGACACGCCTATCCCGGGCTCAGGGTGATCCGGCACCGCGTCAACTGCGGCGAAAGCGCGGCCACCGCCACCGGTTTTGCCCGCGCCGGGGGGGATGTCATTATTACCATGGACGCGGATCAGCAGAACGATCCGGCGGATATCCCGGCCCTGCTCAGGGAACTGGAAGGTGTCGACGCCGTGTGCGGGGTGCGGAAAAAGCGCGAGGACAACCGGGTCAAGCGGATTTCGTCCAGGATCGCCAACTGCTTTCGGAACCGGGTCACGGGGGACCGGATCGCGGACGCGGGATGCACGTTCCGCGCCCTGAGAAGGGACGCCCTGGAAGAGATCCCGGTTTTCAACGGGATGCACCGGTTCCTTCCCACGCTGCTGAGATTTCAGGGATTCAGGGTGAAAGAGATCCCGGTGAATCATCGCCCCAGGATCCGGGGGGAATCCAAGTACGGCATCGGGAACCGCATGTTCCGGGGGCTGGTGGACTGCTTTGCCATGATCTGGTGGCGGAGACGCTCTTTTCCGGGCCGGCGCAGCCTTCCCGAAGACGAACCGGCGGCGTCATGAGCATCAAGGAGACGACCGGCCGTCCGCGGCCGGGGTCATCCATCCAATAGACCGGAATGAAAGGAAAAAACATGAAA
This sequence comes from uncultured Desulfobacteraceae bacterium, assembly GCA_964501805.1. Taxonomy (GTDB): domain Bacteria; phylum Desulfobacterota; class DSM-4660; order Desulfatiglandales; family Desulfatiglandaceae; genus CAZCVB01. Next base: position 2,015 of record CAZCVB010000365.1, read on the forward strand.
ATCATGCAGGTCGGA
>CAZCVB010000366.1:0-2021 GCA_964501805.1 uncultured Desulfobacteraceae bacterium
CCGAGGGAGGAAAAAGTCCTCCGGATGCGGTTCGGTATCGGTGAAAAGGCGGACCACACACTGGAGGAGGTGGGCCGTGATTTCAGTGTCACCCGGGAACGGATCCGGCAGATCGAGGCGAAGGCGCTCCGGAAGCTGAGACATCCCAGCAGAAGCAAGAAACTGAAGAGCTTTGTGGAAGGAAAGGAATACTGAGCCGGGATGACCGGCCGTTTCCGGGATTTTTGCTTGACAAATTCCAAGGGGGTGCGCATGTTGTAACCTGACAAAGCGGCCGGCGCGCGGGCCCATAGCTCAGCTGGAAGAGCCACCGGCTCATAACCGGTAGGTCCCTGGTTCGAACCCAGGTGGGCCCACCATCTTCCGTGTGTGTTGATCCATCAGATGTGCAGTGTTCCCGGTCGGACGGTTCCTGTGCATTTATCGGAATTCGGGATTGATGCGCCGTTTCCATGACATTGACACCGGCGTTACAGGAATTGGAAAAAACAGGGCGTTTTGGAATCGGCTCTGATGCGGAAATCGGGCAAGGGGGTTTTTGTAAAGATCTTGCATACTCTCATTTCACGAGGGGGCGCACCGTCAGGGGGTGCGCCCCTTCCGTTTGATGGACGGCCCGCCCCGGGACATCAAACGTGAAAACCGGATTGCGATGGAAGATTTCAGATGACACCCACGCTTGAAGACATCCTGGATCTGCTGGAAGAGGTGGCGCCCTCCGGGCTTGCGGCATCGTGGGACAATCCGGGCCTGCAGGTGGGCCGGCGCCGTGCCCGGATCGGGAAAATCCATTTTGCGCTTGACCCCACTCCGGCGGCCTTGAAGTCGGCGGGGGATCAGGGCTGTGAGCTGCTCTTGACGCACCATCCGCTGATTTTCAGGCCGGTCTCGTGCCTGGATCTGTCCGCGTATCCGGGAAATGTGATCCTTGATGCGGTAAAAAGCGATATCTCCGTGGTCTCGGTCCACACCAACCTGGACGCGGCCCGGGGCGGTATCAATGATATCCTGGCGGATCTCATGGGACTGGCGTCCGTGCAGGTCCTGGAGGAGATGGACGGGATGCCGGGTGCGGGCATGGGGCGGATCGGCCGACTTCCCCGGGCGATGGAAGTGCCCGTGTTCGCGGAAAAGGTGAAGCGTGTGATGGGGTGCCTTCGGGTAGGTGTGGCGGGCCCCGGAGACGCGGTGGTGCGCCGGGTCGCGGTGGTGGGGGGCTCGGGTGGGAGTTTCGTCTCCCTTGCATCGGAAAAGGGCGCCGATCTTCTTCTGACCGGGGATGTCGGGCATCATCACGCCCTGTCGGCCGAATCCGCCGGCATGGTCCTGATGGATGCGGGCCATTTCAACACGGAAAGAACGGCGTTTGAAGAATTCGCCCGGCGGATGGCGAAGCGGTTCGAGGCAAAAGGATGGGCCGTCTCCGTGTCGGTTCATCCGGACCGGAGGGATCCCCTCCGCCAGGCATAAAGACCCTATTCGCATTAGGAAGGGGAAAGAGAGTTATGGTGATTCAGATGAAGCAGTTGATCGCGCTCCAGGCGTGTGATTCCCGCATCCGGGAGGTGGAGGAGCGGAAAAAACTGGGTCCGGAGCGGATCAACAGGCTGAATGAGGAACTGAAAGAGGTTGAAAAGAGGTTGCAGGACGAGTCGGATCAGCTCGAGAAATACCGACAGGAGCGCCGGGACATGGAGCGGGAGATCGAGGACATCGAGGCCCGCATCCGGAAGAGCAATTCAAAACTGGCCGCCATCAGTTCCAACCGGGAATACAAGGCGGCCTTGAAGGAGATCGATGATTTAAAACGGACAAAGGCGCTTTCCGAGGACAGAGTCCTCGCCATGATGGAAGAGATCGAGCGTCTCCAGGCGGCATGCGCGCAAAACCGGGAAAAACAGGAGGGCCTTCGACATCAGACGGAAGCGGAGTGCCGTGAGATAGAAGTGGAAATGGCATCCCTGGACAAGGTGCTCCAGGACCTTGAACGCGAACGGGAACGGCTTTCCACGGGGATTGAC
>CAZCVB010000367.1:0-2015 GCA_964501805.1 uncultured Desulfobacteraceae bacterium
CCGAAAAAGTTTCCCAGCCGATGGCCGCAATAATCTTTCTCAACAGTCGCCGCGCAAAGGCCGGCTGCAATCCTCCATCATCCCCTGGACCGGACATCCCTGTATCCGGATATCCATCCCCTTCTCCGGGCCGACAGCAAAACGAAATCCCTTGGAAAGCCGGGGGGATTGTGGTAATAGCCACGGCCTGATCCGAAATCATCCGGCGCCGCGCGTCCTCACAGGACCGCCCGAAAATATTCACACATAGACATTCAATATACACCCGATGACCCCGACAGACAATGACAACCGGCATGAACTGGCTTACGGCGACAAGACCGTCACCCTCGTGGGCACGGCCCACATTTCCAGGGAAAGTATTCAGCTGGTGACGGATGTCATGGAATCGGTCCGTCCGGAAACCGTGGCGGTGGAACTGTGCGCGTCCCGGTACCAGGCGCTGACGCAAAAGGACCGGTGGCGGGACACCGACCTGATCAAGGTCATCCGGGAAAAAAAGGCGTTCCTGCTTCTCGTGAACCTGCTGCTCTCCTCTTTTCAGAGGAAAATCGGCCGGAAACTGGGCATCAAACCGGGAGAAGAAATGCTCCAGGCCATCCGGCTGGCCGATGAACAAAAGGCCCGCATCCACCTGGCGGACCGGGACATCCGGACCACCCTTTCCCGGGCCTGGCGGCTGATGGGACTGCGGGCCAAATTCAAGCTGTTGTTCCACATCATCGCTTCCATCGGGGACACGGATGATCTCACGGAAGAGGACATCGAGGAGATGAAAAAGAAGGACGTCCTGGAGACGATCCTTTCAGAGATGGGAGAGACCCTGCCCGAACTCCGCCGCATCCTCATCGACGAACGGGACCGTTACCTGGCGGCCCGGATCCGCACGGCGCCGGGCCGGCGGATCGTGGCGGTGGTGGGTGCCGGCCACGTTCCCGGCATCCGGAGATACTGGAATGAAGAGATCAACACTGCGGCCCTTGACGAGATGCCGCCCAAAGGCAGGCTCGCCCGGATCCTCAAATGGGGGATCCCGGCCGCCATCATCGGAATAATCACGGCCGGGTTTTTCACCGCCGGAACGCGGGGCGGAACCCACATGATCCAGTGGTGGATCCTGGCCAACGCGGTCCTTGCCGGGCTGGGCGCGGCCGCAGCCCTGCCTCATCCCCTGACGGTGCTCTCCGCCATCGTCGCGGCGCCGGTCACCTCCCTGAACCCCATGATCGCCGCGGGCTGGGTCTCCGGCCTGGTGGAGACCTTCCTGGGAAAACCAAAGGTAAAGGACTTCGAACGCCTGCCCGAAGACGTGCTGACCGCCAGGGGCTTCTGGCGAAACAAGATCACCAGGATTCTGCTGGTGGTGGTCTTTACCAATATCGGCAGCGCCCTGGGGACCTTTGTCGCCATTCCGTTGATGGTCAGGGTATTTACCTGACGCCCTCTCATTGTCCGGCGCCATGAATCCTTTTCCGGGCGGAGAAGCGGCATGTTCCCGCCACTCACGTTCGCCTGACGAACCTCATATGAGCGTCCCCATGTCCGCTTCAATGCCTATTTCTTTATTTCCGCCCAATAACCTGCAGGGTCATCAAGTATACGGAAGTTCGATATACCCACCTTTGAAATAATATCTTTTATTGTTTCAGGGGAACCGTAAATTTTTGCATCCTCTTTCAGGGAACGGTCTCTTAGATTCTTCATCCTGTTTAATTCTTCCCCGGTTACATATCTTCCGAATCCGCCTCCAACAAAACCAATGCCGTCTTTCTTCAATACCCTATAGATTTCTTTAAATACCTGGACCTTATCCTTCCAACAGTGATATGCGCCCCTGCTGATGATAAAGTCGGCAAATTCGCTATCGAAAGGCAGATCATTTGCATCACCCAGGACAGGAATTATCCTATCTTTCAAACCTTCATTTTCAATGTTACGACACGCTACTTGGTATATGGCTTTTTCCTTTTCCAGTGCATATATCTTCAATTTGGAATGTCTGCATAACTCAACTG
>CAZCVB010000368.1:0-2014 GCA_964501805.1 uncultured Desulfobacteraceae bacterium
GGACAAGGCGCTGGGTAACCCCCAGTCCCGGTGACGGGAAGGAAAGTGCCACAGAGAGGAGACCGCCCCCTCCGGTATGCCGTATACCGGAGGGGGTAAGGGTGAAAGGGTGAGGTAAGAGCTCACCAGTCCCGCCGGTGACGGCGGGAGCTAGGTAAACCCCACCTGGAGCAAGGCCGAATAGGGGAACGCTTGAGGGCTGTCCGTCCGAGTTCCCGGGTGGGCCGCTGGATCCCGGTGGTAACACCGGGACTAGATGAATGGTCATTGTCCCGGAAGCGGGTGACCGCTCCGGGAAACAGAACCCGGCTTATGGCCTGCTCCGGCATACCTTTTTTTCCACCCGTTTTCCATCCCTGAACCGCTGGTTCTCCCGCGTTCATATCGCCCGTAACCCTGTTTTGGAGAGGGGTGCCGTCCCTGATTTTTTACTCCGTCGCCCGGGGACCTGTTCCTGAGAAAAATGGATTCCGCCTCAAACCTGTTGAGATGCATTCCCCCGGCCACACGGGATCCGGGCGCGGGCCGTGCCGTTCGTCTGACAGGCGGGTACGGCGCGGGACAAAGGAACCGTTCCCCGCTGCGCGCCGGAATGAAAGGATTCTCTTTCATGAATCATGTTCCCTCCCATATCGAGGATACGGCCGTATTCATCATCGGGGCCGGGCACTTCGGAAGCCGGGCGGCCCGGATCCTCAGCGAGGCGCATGTGGCGCCGCTGGTGGTGGTGGACAGGGACGCGTCGCGCCTGGCCGCGCTCGAAGACCTGCCGGTCAGGACCGTGTCCGAGGACGGGATTTGTTTCCTGGTCGAAAATTTTCCGGTCCTAAGACCGTCGCATACCATCGTACCGGCCGTTCCGGTGCATCTCGCCTTCGAGTGGGTGAAAGGCCGCCTCGATGGTTTGTTCACGCTGAAGAAGGTGGCGGTTCCTGCGGAGATCGAACCGCGGATGCCCTTTACCTGGCCGGGGAGCGAAGGATCCCTCCTGGTGAGTTACTCCGATTTCGTCTGCCCGGATGATTGCCCGGAACCGGAATACTGCACCGTGACCGGAGAAAGGCGGGATATCCCGCTGTACCGCCTGATGAGGGACCTGGATCTTCCGGGCTTCAGTGTCCATGTGATCCGGAGCCGGCAACTGGCGCCGGGCCTGGGAGGATACCGGGTGGAGGATCTTTCCCGCCTGGCGGAGAGGCTCACCGGCGAGCGGTCCGGGAAATGGCTCCTGGGCAGTTCCTGCCGGTGTCACGGAATCCTGACGGCCTTTGACATGCAACCGGCCTCCTGATATCATGATCATCCACGGGTGCGGCGTCCATGTCAGCGGGATATCACGCTCCCATGCCGACGGCACCCTTTTACGGGAATTATGCGAATAAGGAGTTTGCAGGCTTATGTTCGTCCTTTCCAATTTCCTGATCGCCGTGGCCAGGATCATTGACATCGCCCTGAGCCTGTACATGTGGATCATCATCGGCCGCGCCGTTATCTCCTGGGTCAACCCGGACCCGTACAACCCCATCGTCCGTTTCCTGAACTCGGTGACCGAGCCGGTCCTTTACCCCATCCGGAGAAGGCTTCCCGTTTCTCTCGGCGGGATCGATTTTTCTCCCATCCTCGTCATCCTGGTGATTCTCTTTCTCCAGTCCTTCCTGGTACAAACCCTCGCCGACCTGGCGCGTTGTCTTGTTTGACGGGAGCCGGGCCGTGGCTGAGGAAAGGGATCCGGCCAGCGTCATCCGGGTCCGGGTATCGCCCCGGGCGTCGCGGAACCGGATCCTGCCCGGCGAGAACGGCGCTTTCAAGGTAAGGCTGACGGCCCCGGCCGTGGAAAACAGGGCCAACCGGGCCCTGATACAATTGCTTGCCAAGAAACTCGGGATCGCCAAAGGGCGTGTCGAAATCGTTTCGGGCGGGCGGTCCAGGCAAAAATCGGTGAAGGTTTACGGGCTGTCTCCGGAAGAGGTGAGGCAGCGGCTTTTACCGGGCTGATTTCCGGCCGGCCGCCGGG
>CAZCVB010000369.1:0-1992 GCA_964501805.1 uncultured Desulfobacteraceae bacterium
TGTATGGAAAAGGTCGTTCAATCCGCCTCCTTTGCCGCGAACCGGACGCGGAACCGGAATCCCCGGTCTCCCACGCGGCCGGTGATCTCCATGACCCCGGGCATGCGGTCCGCGTACCCGATTGCGGCTTCGTAAACACCGGCCTTTTTCCTCTCCATGCGGATCCTTCGCCCGTCAATATGGATGGGATCCGGCGGCAGGGCGTCCGCGGCATCCGGGGTGAAGCGGAGCAGGAACCGGTCCCTGACCTGGACGATGGAAAGGGTGGCGCCGCCTCTTTGAAAAAGGATGCACGGGAAGACCTCGGACAGTTCGAGCCCCGCACCGTCCGCGGCCTTGCGAAAGGGTTCGGGCCGGATCTCCACGTCGGTCTCTTCCGTTTCGGGCCACAGGACCTTGTTGACCGCAAAGGAGAGGTGCGCGGTCAGTTCCAGTTCCGTTTCCTTCCAGCGCAGGTATGCCGTGTCCGGCTTTCCCGTCTCCCCGTCCAGGAACCGTTCCCGCGCGGCCAGGACCCGGGCCATGTCTTCCCGGGACACCGCGCCCCGGTATTCCGCCAGGTCCGAGGACAACACGGGCCGCTCGTTGAAGACCTCCACCAGGACCGGGTAGGCCAGGGGATTGTCTTCCGAAAGCAGGACAGACTCGCCGGCAATCTCGAACGCGGTGTCAAAGGAGAGGGGCATGACCCGGATGATGCGGGGAGACGGGCTTTTCCCGTCTCCCGGCCACAGGACGAGAACCGGGCCCATGACGGGCGCTTCTCCCGCGGCATCGCGGGGACAGGGGCGGACGGTCCATAACTGTCCCGCTTCGATCCTCAGCGGCACCGGCGGGGATTTGCGGACCGGCCCCTCCTTTTTTTTCAGCCTTTCCATGACGGCGCGAAGGCGCGCCCCGGACGGGGCGGGGGGCGGCGCCGGGATGCCGGCCAGGCAGAAAAGATCCCGGCAACGGGGACATTTCTCGATGTTCAGGTGATGATAAATACGCGCGCGCAGGTCCGGGTCCAGGCCCCCGGCGCCGTAGGCCCGCAGTTCCTCCACGCTGTGACATGCCCCGTACTGCGGGGATGCGGGGTCTTTTCCCCTTTGTTTTTTCATGACGAATCCCTCGTCCGCAGGAGCACGGCGGAGACGATCCGCATGACCGCTTCCCGCTCACCCGGGCTGACGCGTCCCCCGGGGCTCCCGAAATAGTCCTGTAAATACGCCTTGTATGCCTTTTCCCTGTTGTGGACGGTCCCGGCGCTCCTCCGCATGGCGCGGGCCGTTTGCTCAAGGGTCATTTCCTTTAACAGACGGTAGTAATGGATATCCCTCATATCCCGGGTCATTCCCCGGACCAGCTCCCGCGCCATTGCCAGGTGGTCCGGGCTGAGAAAAAGGTCCCGGGGATCGGGCGCGGTGTCGGCGGCGTCACTGCCGGCCCCGGAGGAGATACGGACGGCGTAGAGGTTGAAAACGCGGGTGATGAAGGCGAGAAGTTCTTGCTTTTGCGCCATGCCGCCCGCGGCACGGAGCAGGGCGGCGAGGTAGGCGGTCATTTCATGATCGCGGACGGCGGGCGCGCGGGCATCCGGGTCTCGCGGAAGCCGGATAGCGGGGAAGGGAAGGCCCCCGGCCGCGGCCCACAGCCGGTCCCTGTCCGCAGGCACGCAGGCCTTTCCCCTGAATTCCGCGAGTTTCCAGCATCCGCACCATTTTCGGCAGGACTCGAGACAGATCTTTTTCAGGGTCCGGTTCACCTGTTTCCTGCGGGCCCGGAAACCCGGGGAACGCTCTTCCGCCTTTTGAAGGAACAGGTTTGTGAACGTCCTGCGCGCGTACCGGCGGAGCTGGTCGTCATCCTCGAATGAGAGGTCGGCCAGTTTGAAAACAAGTTTTTCGTCCTCAACCCTTTTCCAGCAGTCGTTCATGAAGGCGTCTTTGTCCAGTTCGGCGGGGATATTCATGCGCCTGCGCCCCACGCACGCGTTCCAGGCCTCGTCCA
>CAZCVB010000370.1:0-1991 GCA_964501805.1 uncultured Desulfobacteraceae bacterium
CGATTTTGTGAAAAAAAGTTCATTTGAAGGGAGCAGCGTATGAGATTGAAAGATAAAGTGGCGGTGGTGACCGGCAGCAGCCGGGGCGTTGGAAAGGCGGTGGCCCTTGGGTTCGCCCGGGAGGGTGCCCGCGTGGTCATCAACTATACTTCCAACCAGGCGGCGGCCGACGAGGCGGTTGAAGCCGCCCGTTCCATGGGGACGGAGGCCATCGCGGTGAAAGCGGACGTGGCCAAAACTTCCGAGGTGGAGCGGCTTTTTTCCTCGTGTATCGACGCCTTCGGCCGGCTGGACATCCTGGTCAATAATGCGGGGTTTACCCGCCCCGCCATGTTGCTCAAGATGACTGAAGAGCAGTGGGACCAGGTGGTGGACATCCATTTGAAAGGGGCGTTCCTCTGTTCCCAGGCGGCGGCCCGCCTGATGAAGGAGCAGAAGAGCGGAAAGATCATCAACGTGATGTCCGTGGCCGGCTTGGTGGGCACGGTCGGCCAGGTCAATTACAGCGCGGCAAAGGGGGGTATCCTGAGTATGACGAAATCGATTGCCAGGGAGCTTGCCCGTTACAACGTGTGCGCGAATGTGATATCCTTGGGAATCGTGGCGACCGATATGACGGAAAAGATACGGACGGATGAAAAATTGCGGGATATCTACATGAACCGGATTCTCCTGAAACGCTTTGCGGAACCGGACGATATTTCTCCGGCGTTCGTCTTTTTCGCGTCGGACGAGAGCAGCTATATCACCGGACAGCTCCTGTGCGTGGACGGTGGTTACGGTATGATATGACGGCGCCGCGGGACGGCGCGGTCACGGATTCCTACCTGCGGATGAGACGGGTTTCCGTCCCGTCGCCGCGATAACAAAGAAGGAGGGCGCGAAATGGCATCGGTACCGGACAAGATACAAACCTGGCAGATGGTTCAGCCGACCTCCCGGGACCGGGAGACCGGCAAGGTGACCCCCGGGCGGCTGGAAAAAAAAGAGATTCCGGTTCCCGAACTGGGGCCGGATGATGTCCTGGTGGAAGTGGCGGGCTGCGGCGTGTGCCACACCGACCTGGGTTATTTCTTTGACGGGGTTCCTACTGTCTCGCCTCCTCCTCTGACCCTGGGCCACGAGATTTCGGGGGTGGTCGTGGCTGGGGATCCCGCCTGGATGGGCAAGGAAGTGATCATCCCCGCGGTCATGCCCTGTCGGAGATGTTTCCTGTGCAAGACGGGGCGGGGGAACCGGTGTCTCGATCAGAAAATGCCGGGGAACAGCATCGGTATTTACGGCGGATTTTCGAGCCATATACCGGTCCCCAGTATTGACCTGTGCGAGGTGAGGGACCGGGGCGGTCTACCGCTCTCGCATCTGGCGGTGGTGGCCGATGCCGCGACCACACCGTTCCAGGCGGCGAAGCGAGGCGATCTTCAACCGGGGGACAATGTGGTAGTCGTGGGTATCGGCGGAGGCGTCGGCCAGTACATGGGACAGATCGCAAAGGCCTTGGGCGCCGCCTGCGTGGTGGGAATCGAGCGCGATCAGCCGAAAGTGGAACGCTCACTTCGTTTCGGCGCGGATTTCTGCATCAATTCCACGGACAAGGACGCCAGGACCGTGGTCAAGGAATTCAAGGGATTTTGCAAGGAACGGGGTCTCCCCACCATCGGCTGGAAGATTTTTGAAGTGACCGGGGTCAAACCTGCGCAGGAGATCGCCCTGAGCCTGCTCAGTTTCACGGGAAAACTGATTGTCGTGGGGTTCGGGCTGGCAAAGGTGGAATATGCCATCAGCCGCCTCATGGCCTTTGATGCAGAGATCATCGGCACCTGGGGGTGCCTTCCGGAGTATTACTCCGTGGTGCTTGACATGGTGGTAAAGGGGAAAATCAACCTTGAGGAGTTCGTTGAAACCCGTCCCATGAGCACCATAGCGGAGACATTCGAAGAGGCCCACAAAAATCCGCCCATGCGGCGGATCGTCCTGGTCCCTGATTTTTA
>CAZCVB010000371.1:0-1970 GCA_964501805.1 uncultured Desulfobacteraceae bacterium
CGACCCGGAATCCGCTGATCACCTCGTCAAAGATGAGAAGTGCCCCGTATTCCCGGGTGATCTCCCTCAGGCCCGGGAGGAATTCCTCGCGGGGGATGACCACGCCCATGTTCCCGGGGACGGGTTCCACGATCACCGCGGCGATCTCTTCACCGAATTTTTCAAAGGCCCGGGTGATCGCTTCAAGGTCGTTGAAGGGCAGGGAGAGGGTCTGCCGGGCCAGCCCGACCGGGACCCCCGGGCTTCCCGGTATGCCGAGGGTCGCGGGGCCGGAACCCGCCGATACCAGCAGGCTGTCCGCGTGGCCGTGATAGCAGCCGTCGAACTTGACGATCTTTTCCCTCCCGGTGTATCCCCTGGCCAGCCGGACGGCGCTCATGGCGGCCTCTGTTCCGGAATTGACCATGCGGACCATGTCGATGGAGGGGACCATCCGGACGATGGCCTCGGCCATCTCCACTTCCGCCTCGGTGGGGGCCCCGTAACTGGTTCCGTGCGGGAGCGCGCGGTTGAGGGCCGCGATGACCTCCGGGTGGGCGTGCCCGAGGATCATGGGCCCCCAGGAACAGACATAATCGATGTATTCGTTTCCGTCCACATCCCGGATGCGGCAGCCTTCGGCCTCCCGGATGAACGGCGGGTCCATCCCCACGGCCTTTCCGGCCCTCACCGGGCTGTTCACCCCGCCGGGGATACAGTTTCTGGCCCGTTTGATCAGGGCGGCGGAGGTCTTTTCCATGGATTTTTTTCTCCTCTGGCCGATCGGCGCGGCGGTTTTCAAAAATACTCCATGCTGGTCTTCTTGAATTCCTTCTCGCTGAACAGCAGGGTATAGTCCTTGATGCCCACGGACCGGGACATGCGGCGGGCGATCCGGAAACAGGCCTCTTTCGAATCTCCGTGGACCATGGTGTAGAGGTTGTAGGGCCAGTCCTTTCCAGGCAGTCTCTGGTAGCAGTGGGTGACTTCCCGGAACCCGGAAAGATGGCGGCCCACCTCCGCTACACGGTGGTCCGGAACGACCCATACGACCATGGCATTGGCGCTGAAGCCCGCTTCCTGGTGGCGCAGGGTCGCGCCGAACCGCCGGATGACCCCCTTTTCCTTGAGGGTTTGCACCCGTTCGATACATTCCGGTTCCGAAATGCCGATCTCATCCGCGATGACCGCGAAGGGCCTGGGATCCAGCGGGAGATCCCCCTGGATAAGGCGGATGATCTTCTTGTCGATTTCGTCGATACGTTTTTTCGGCATGTTGCGGGATTGCTCCAGGGGTGCTTTGCCGTGCTCACCGGCTACGCTGGGGAAATATCGAATCGTGGAAACGATGTCAAGCGGCATATGGTCGGGGAGGAGGGGGGGGTCTTGCCTTCGGGCCGAAAAACATGCTATGTTTTTTCCGCCCGTGCGATTCCGGGGGCGGCCCCTTTTCGAGCCTGTTCCCCCATGACCCGCGGGAGAGGCCTTTTGCCGCCTCCCCGCTCCGGGATGTTTCGGAGGACCCGCCATGTTCCCGTTTCAGAAAATCGTGGAGAAACGGATAAAAGAGGCCCAGGAAAGAGGTGAATTCGAAAACCTTCCGGGCCGGGGCGCCCCCCTTCGTCTCGAAGACGACAGCCATGTACCGGAGGATCTGCGCCTTGCCTACAAGATATTGAAAAATGCCGACTGCCTTCCTCCCGAGATCCAGATGAAAAAGGAGATCCGCCAGATGGAGGATCTCCTGGACGCCATTCCCGATGAGAAGGAGAAATTCCGCCTGATCAAGAAAATCAATTACAAGATCCTGCAATTGAACATGATGGGAAGAAAGTCGCCGCTTCTGGAGGAGACCGAGATCTACTACGCCAGGCTCGTCCGAAAGTTTTCCGGCGATTGAATCCCCGAAACAACTTCCTGGCGCTGATCGCCGTGCCGGGCGTTTTCTTTTCGTTTCCCGCAGTTATTACGTCTATATGGCCAGCTACATG
>CAZCVB010000372.1:0-1965 GCA_964501805.1 uncultured Desulfobacteraceae bacterium
CCGGGTCCGGTTTGTGGTAAAAAAATTCGTGGTTGAAGGGGAAAATCCCCTTTCTGAATCCCTGACCCGAGAGGTCCTCGAACCGTTCACCGGAGAACACGAGGGCCTGGACCGGCTCCAGTCCGCGGCAAAGGCCCTGGAAGAGGTCTTCCGGAAAAAGGGATACGCCTTCTACAAGGTCGTGGTCCCCCCGCAGCGGGTCACGGCGGGGGTTATCCGTCTCCAGGTGGCGGCCTTTCCCCTCAAACGGATCACTGTCAAGGGAAACCGGCACTTTTCCGAAAAAAACATCCTGTCGAGCCTGCCGGCCCTGCGGCCGGGCCGGTCGCCCAACACCCTTGAAGTGGCCCGCTCCCTCCTGCTGGCAAACCAGCATCCGGCCAAACGGGTGGCCGTGTTCATCCGTGAAAACCCGGCGGGTGACGGGATCGACGCGCGGGTGGAGGCCCGGGATATCCGTCCATGGCAGGTCTTCACCTCCCTTTCCAATACGGGCGAAAGGGAGACCGGGCATTGCCGTCTCTCCCTGGGGTTGCAGCACAGCAACCTGTTCCACCGCGACCACACCATGACCCTCAGTTACACCACTTCCCCCGGTCGCTGGGACGATGTCCGGCAATACGGGGCCTATTACCGGATGCCGCTCTACGGGCCGGCCATGGGCGTCTCTCTCTTCTTTACCCATTCCCGCGTGGACCAGGGAAAGATCGGGGATTTCTTCGATGTCAGCGGAAAAGGGGATTTCGGCGGAATCACCGTGGATCATGCGTTCCTGCCCATAGGGGATTACAGCCACTCCCTGGCCCTGGGCCTCCAGGACAGGTGGTTTAAAAACGACACGCGCTTCACGGGAACCCCCATCGGGCAGGACGTCCGCAGCCGCCCCGTGTCTCTCCGGTATAGCGGGGCCTGGAAGACCAGCGGACTGAACGCCGGCTTTTACGTGGAGGGCGCCTGCAACATCTCCTCGGGACAGGACAACAACCGCGCCGCCTACGAGGCGTCCCGGGCCGGGGCCGATGCGCACTGGTACGTCCTCCGCGCCGGCGGGGACATCGACCGCGCGCTGCCCGGGGGCTGGGACGCGCGGGCCCGGTTTTCCGCGCAATTGACCGGCGAACCGCTGATCCCGGGGGAACAGTTCGGGCTGGGCGGGATCCGGTCGGTCCGTGGGCTTGATGAGCGCGAGATATCGGGGGACAGCGGTTACGAAGTCAGCCTGGAAGTATGGGCCCCGCCCGTGCGGACCGTGCGGTTCCTGGGATTCCTGGACACGGGGCAGATCCATCTCGAGTCACCGCATCCGGGCCAGAGAGGGGCGCAGGCCCTCACCAGCATCGGTGCCGGGCTCCGCTGGCAGTGGCGCCGCCATGTGAGCGTCTCCCTGGACGCCGCCCTTGTCCTGGACGGGAGCGAGACCACCCGGTCCGGAGACGGAAAGATCCACTTCAATATCCTGTACCGGTTTTAGGAGCGGACCGGGCCGTCCCGGCGCAGGGTCAATCGGCCTCATCCTCGTACACATTGCAGATACAGCATAAAAAAGTCGCCGGTTCCCTGTCGCTCAGGTTCCGCATGCCGTGGGGCTCCATGCCGGGGATATGGATCGCGTCCCCGGGGCCGCATATCCGGCTCTCGACGATTTCATCGGTTTCCGGATCAAACCGCCGGCACTCGAATTCCCCGGTCAGGATATACATGGTCTGCTGATAAAAATGGTTGTGTACCGGGATTTCACCCCCCGGCCCCGCCGTAAAGTGCCTGAGCCCGTATTCGGGCCGGCCCGAGTCATCCTCCCCCACCCGGGAGAGCCAGCGCACGCTGATTCCCTTTACATCGTACATCTTGCCCCGGTAAGGGAATTTTTTGACGGGCGTTTCTTCCATGTCGCGCCATTTCACGATCTCCATGCGTCTCTCCTTTTCGACAGGTCACAGATATTCAAATTCGATCCGGTTGACGACC
>CAZCVB010000373.1:0-1960 GCA_964501805.1 uncultured Desulfobacteraceae bacterium
GCGATCCAAGGTTGACGTCCCGCAGAAAATCCAGCGCCCCGATCACGCCGACGCTGTCTTCTCCTTCGATCCCAAGGGAAAGCGCTTTATGGGCGCCCGTAGCGACAAGTACCGCGTGAAAGCCCTCTTCAAATAATGGATCAATGGATGTTATCTTGTGGCGGGTGATGATGTTGACTCCCGCGGCCCGGACCCGGTCCAGTTCAAGTTCCAGAACCGCTTCGGGGAGGCGGAACCTTGGAATGGCCGACAGGAGCATTCCACCCGCATTTTCCATGGCTTCGAAAACGGTCACACTGTAACCGCCTTTTCGGGCCAACAGGTACGCAGCCGCCAAGCCTGCCGGGCCGGATCCCACGATGGCCACGGCCTTCCCCGATTTTTTATGAGGGCCGTTGTCGTCTATGACCTCGCAGCGCTGAGCGACAAAACGTTTGAGGTCCTTTATGGCCAAGGGATCATCGATGTCTCCCCTTCGGCATACGGCCTCACAGGGGTGGGTACATACCGTGCCGCAAAGTAAGGGGAAGGGGAGTTTCTCCTCGATAAGGGCGAGGGCTTCCTCATATTTTTTTTGAGAAATTAAATAGATATAACCGGGGATATCTATATGAAGAGGACAGGCATTTTGACAGGGAACAAGCACCTGTCTCCGGGCCTCCTCCGTCTCAAAATGTCGATGCCTTTCCTGCTTGTCCGTCAGCGCTCCCGTAGGACAAACCTCAACACATCCCAGGCAATAACGACACCCGGATTCCGGGTATGTTCCAGCCGTTGTGCCCACCCGGACCCTCCCGTCCTGAAAGACAAACCCGAGCGCCCCCACGCCTCTTACATCCCGGCAAAAACGGATGCAACGCGTACACCCGATGCAGAGATCGGGGTCAAAATCGAAAAGGGGATTTTCATCCCTGATTTCCAGATCTTCAGTGCTTGAAATTTTGAAGGGGATGGTCACTCCGGTCATGCCCACATGATCGGCCACCCGGAGCAATTCGCATTGTTCATACCCCGGACAGGCCACACACCGTTTCGGAACGTTGGCGCTACGGACGCAAACCCCGAAGGGAGGGCAGCGGGGGTCTCGATCGCAGGTGATGCAGATGTTGGGGTGGTGCCGGAGGATCTCCGTCAACGCAATCTTTCTTTCTTTCGAGATCTCCGGCCCCTCAGTGGAGATCACCATGCCGTCTTCGACCTCTGTAACACAGGCCCGGCTCAAATCGTTTTGGCCTTCGATTCGAACGACGCACAGCCCGCACTTCGGCGGGGCCCCGCTTCCTTCATTTTTGATGGGGATGCCGTTTTGGTAAATGACCTCTGTTGCGTGTAGATCGGCGGACGGTAGATCCGGATGGGAACAGAGTGAAGGAATATATATCCCTGCCGCCCGGGCGGCGGAGAGGATGGTATCCCCTTTTTTGACCGTAACCGTTTGATTGTTGATTTTTACTTGCATGTTTGGCCTGATGGATTTATCGGATCGTGCAGTTCGTTCCTGGTAAGGCTCGATTTTTAGGGAGAAGGCAGTCGTTTCAGCGCGGTCTTCTATGCCTCCAGGCTGATCCCCAAGACAGGATGCTTTTGTTCCACCATGCTGACAGCGTTTTCCGGGCAGATGGCCTGGCACAGGCCGCATCCTACGCAGAGTCGGGAATCGATGACAATCCTCAGGGGATTGTCCGCAAGGGCTCTTGCCGTGCAGATTCCTGTGGCGCATCTGCCGCACCGGGTGCAGAGGCGGTCGTCCACCGTGGCCAGGAAGTCCTCTGTCCGCCAGTCGAGTTGTTCAACCGGCTGGATGTAGGGCACGCCGATCCCGATAAAGTCATTCACAGAGGCGTATCCCTGTTTTTCCATGTACATGTCGAGGAAATCGATGCATTCCTTGATGAGGCCCATCCCTTTCCAAAGCAGACCGGAAGATAGCTGGCAGATACGGGCGCCAAGCATCATGGCT
>CAZCVB010000374.1:0-1960 GCA_964501805.1 uncultured Desulfobacteraceae bacterium
ACAGGGGAAGCGACCGCCTGTCCTTTTTTATTTTCATTCACCACCGGGAAAAAATGAAAGAAAAAAGGCCCTGCGGTTGTATTAACCAGTGGAAACAAAACAAACAATAACATCCAACAGGGAGGCATCAAAATGAAACGTTTTTTCGGTATAATGGTTTTTTCGGCATGCGTGCTGCTCGTCTCGTCTTTCACTTGGGCGGGGGCTTCTCAGAACGCCAAGAGCGCTATCGGAAACGGGAAACAACCTGCACCGGCAACCACATTCAGAGGTCCCAACTACGTTGATCGGAACCATGACGGTGTATGTGATAATTTCCGAGGTGGAAGGAGGGCATACAGGCGTTTCAGGGCCGGGAGGCAATTTCGGGGCGCGCAAAATGCGGGCCGCGCAGTTAATGCCGCGGGAATGCAGAGAGGCCGGTTTGTAGATAAAAACGGGGACGGCGTCTGTGATAATGCGGTCCCGGCACCACCGGAGAAGTAGCCGCCCTCCCTTTTTATCGAAGAGAACTTCCCGGTTTTAAACCGATCCCTGTACGCGGAAGAATCTATGCCGCGTACAGGGATAGACTCACATCGCCGTCCCCCTCGTCGCCGCATCCCACGGTTTCGAACTGCAGGACCGGGTGATCGATGCCGAAGCGACGAAACAGCTCCCGCCGCAGTTTTTCACCCAGTGCCTCCGTCCGGCTCACCGGCTGGTCCCGCACCACCACATGGCAGGAAAAGGCGATGCCTGTTGAGCTCACCCTCCACGCATGGAGATAATGTACGCCGCAGACCTCCGGGATCCGCTCCAGGAATCCCTTCACTTTTTCCACGTCCAGGCCCTTCGGCGTGGCGTTCATGAGGACCCCGACGGCCTCCCGGAGGATGGACCAGCAGCTTTTTAAAATGAAAAGGACGATCAGGAGGGAGAGCAGCGGGTCCAGCCGGTACCACGGTTTGAAGAGCAGAACCACGCCGCTTGCCAGGACCGCCACCGAGGTCAGGAGATCCCCCATCATGTGGAGAAAGGCGCCGCGGACATTGAGGCTGTGTTTTGAATCCTGGTGAAGGAGCCAGGCGGAAAGCCCGTTTCCCAGGACACCCACGCAGGCCAGCCAGATGACGATCCCGCCTGAGACAGGCCGGGGGTGTTGAAAGCGGCGGAGCGCCTCATAGACGATAACGACCGATGCCGCCAGGAGGATGGCCACGTTCACGAGGGCCGCGATGATCTCGGCGCGGCGGTAGCCGAAGGTGTTGTGAATGGAAGGGCCCTTTCTGCCGATGCGATAGGCGACATAGCTGATCAGAATCGCCCCGCAGTCACTGAAGTTATGCGCCGCGTCGGACATGAGGGCCACGCTGTGGGCGTATATTCCTCCCACCACCTGGGCCACGGGAATGATAAAATTCAGCGCAAGGGTGAACAGGAGCCTGGGTCCGCTGTCCGGCGGGGTTTCGTGGGCATACGGCGTCCCCTCATGAGAATGGCCGTATCCGTCGGCCTTGGTGGAAACAGGTCCCCGCACAGGGGCGTCCTCTTTCATATCCGCGTCAACCATCCGTCTCCTCAGGGTCCGGGGCCTCTGTATCCCTGTGGGCGGCCGCAGGATCTTCTTCCAGGGGAAGGGCATGTCCATCCTCCCGGGCGGTTTCCCCTGAAAGGACCCGGATAAAAAGGAATACCGAGAGACAGAGGAAGGTCCCGTCCCGTGCCATGGTCCACCACATGGAGACAGCCTCTCCAGGTTGCCCGGCGGACCCGAAACATCCACAATCCATGTTGAGCCCGCGGGCCATGTTGAAAATCAGGGCGCTGAAAAAAATGAGCAGGAACAGGGTGCAAAGGAACACGGCCCCGCGCAGCAATAGACCGGAGACCAGGCAGATGCCGGTTAAAAGCTCGATCCAGGGGAGAACCACGGCTGTCATATTGACAAGCGCGTCGGGGAGGATCCGGTAGTTATCAA
>CAZCVB010000375.1:0-1933 GCA_964501805.1 uncultured Desulfobacteraceae bacterium
GTCTTCGCCTGAAGGCGAGGGTTTTTCTCCCATTCCCAGAATGGGACAATAATGTGACGTCCCGGGTTCGATGGCCGGGGCGCGGCGAGGGAGCGAAGGAAAGAGGTCGTTACGGACATGGAAAAAGAGGTGATTCAGATCATCCGGGAGAAAGGGCCCCTCACCGGGAACGAACTCCTGACGGCCACGGGCGGCGACGGGCTGGCCCTCTGGCGGAGCTGCAGGGCGTCGCCGGAGATCCGCGTCCGCCGGGTGGGCGCCCGCTATCTCCGGCTGGACCGCCGCGTGAAGGGGTTTGCGCGCCTTTCACCTTCCATATTGCGGGAGTTTCTCACCTATTCGGTGGTGGGTCTCGCCCGGGATCCCGCGCCGGTGGAGGAAAAGGCCCGGCAGGTACTCGGCCATATCGGGGAGGTCAGCCGGTTCAAGCTGGAACTGGCCTACCGGACCGTGTCCGGGCTGGCGAGCCAGCTCGATACCGAGATCCCCCTGGAGGAGCAGGCCTGTTTCATCATTGCCGGGGATATCGTCTACAACATGGCCCATGACGTTCCCCGGCCGGAGCGGAGCACCGGAAAACCGGTGAACGGCTCGGACATGGACATCGTGGTCATTGCCGCGGAGGACTGCCCGGAATCGCTGATAAAGCGGCTGGATGACGCCATTTTCCAGGAAAAGTGCCGCCTGCTCATGGCGCCTCATCTGAGGGAAGAGATCGACTACGTGGTAAAAGACCTCGCCCGCATACGGGAGCAGCTCTGTTTCGATTCCTTCCGCCGCATGGTGGCCTGCAAGATCCTTCAGGAAGGGGCCCTTCTCTACGGCAGCGAAGACCTGTTTCAGAGGGTCAAGGGGATGCTGCGGGAAAGCGGCGTCATGGAGCGGTTGAAGGAACTGGAGACGCGTGCGGGCCGGTTCCGCAGGGAAGGGGAGGCATACCTGCTGGCGACGGATCCGGAAAAGATTGCCTCCCTGGGCCTGGACCTGTTTTATCCCAGCGAGGAATCGGAAGAATTCGAGTAGGCCGGTCCGGAGACCCGATAGGGCCCGGCGCCCGGTTTTACGGGAGGGCGCTGTCTCACCCGATGGCCTTCCGGACCGTTTCCGATATCTCCCGGGCGGATGATTCCACCAGCGGGCGTTCCTCGCCTTCCACCATGACGCGGCAGACGGGCTCGGTTCCGGAATACCGGACCAGGACCCGCCCCTTTTCACCCAGCCTTTCCGTCACCCGCGAAATGACCGCCGCCAGTTCCGGTACCCGGTTGATATCCGGTTTGGTTTTTACGGGAACATTGATCAGGACCTGGGGGAACGGGGTCATGAGACCGGCCATCTCCGAAAGGCGGCGGCCGGACAGGATGACGGCCCACAGGAGCTGAAGGGCCGATATGAGGCCGTCGCCGGTGGTGTGGTGGTCCAGGAAGACGATGTGGCCGGAGTCCTCCCCGCCCAGGCAGGCATCCCGGGAGCGCATCGCTTCCACCACGTGGCGGTCTCCCACGTTCGTCTCGATATGGTCGATCCCGAGCGAGCGCAGGGCGAACCGGAAGCCGATATTGCTCATGACGGTGCTCACCACCCGGTGGTTTCTGAGCGCCCCTCTTTCCTTGAGCATCTTCGCGCAGATGGTCAGGATCTGGTCGCCGGTCAGAACCGTTCCCTTTTCATCCACGGCGATGAGCCGGTCTCCGTCCCCGTCAAAGGCCACGCCGGCCGCGGCCCCGCTCTCCACGACCTTCCGCCTGAGAGCGGCGGTATGCTCGGACCCGCAGTCAAGATTGATGTTCTCTCCGTCCGGGTCGGCGAAGAGCACCTCCGCCTTGATTCCGAGGGTTTCAAAGACCAGCGGCGCCGCCCGGAACGTGGCGCCGTTGGCGCAGTCCGCCACCACCTTCAGCCCCGCCGGGGCGCGGGTGTCGGGAAGGGTGCG
>CAZCVB010000376.1:0-1909 GCA_964501805.1 uncultured Desulfobacteraceae bacterium
CAGGGCCTTCTGGCCGAGACGGATGTCCCCGATCTGGGTCTCCTTGAAATTGGCCACCACGTATGCATCCTGCAGGGGAACCACGGCCATCAGCGGCTGGCCGAACGTGACCCTGTCCCCCACCTGCACGCTTTTCCGGCCGATGTACCCGGATATGGGGGCGCGGATGGTGCAGTAGGACAGGTTGAGCTCCGCCGCCTTTCGGGCCGTGCGGGTCTCCTTGAGCCGGGCCTTCAGCGCGTCGAGGCGGCGTTCCTCTATCTTCACGCGAAGCCGTTCCGCCCGGGCCGTATCCAGATTGGCCTCCGACTGCCGGACCTGCTGAGAGGCCGCTTTTAAAGCGGCACGGGCGCCCCTGATTTGCGCCTTCACCGCTTCCAGCCGGGCATTGGCCTGCTGAAACGCGGTCCTGGCATGATCCAGGGTCTGCTCCGAAACCGCCCTGTCCTGGAACAGGCGGGTATAACGGTCAAGGTCCCTGCGGGCGGTATCGAAGTCCGCTTGGGCCGCGGAGCGCAGCTCCTCCAGCTCCTCCAGTTGATGTCCGGCCCGGCGGTTCCTGTCCCTGGCGGACTCCGTTGCGGCGTCGGCGCCCCGGAGTCCGGCGCGGGTCCGATGCCGTGCCAGCTCGAGCGCCACCCCGGTTTCTTCAATGTCCGCCTGGATACGTTCCAGGGCTGCACATGCCTTCTGAAGGGCTGTTTCATAGTCCCGCCGGTCGAGTTCCAGCAGGATATCGCCCGTGACGACCCACTGATCATCGTCCACGGCCACCCGGGTGACCGTGCCCGACACCCGGGATGAAATGGTGGCGGTGTCCGCCGTCACGTAGGCATTGTCGGTCGTGACCCGGTTCCTCATCCAGCCGTACCAGTAAGCCGCGCCCGCCGCGCCCACCACGAGCAACAGGATGATATACAGCGCCCGGGGACGGCGGGGCGCCTTCTTCAATTCTTCCTCTTTGCGTGTCTCCTCCGTTCTGTCCATATCGGCGGTCTCCATCTTCGCGCCATCGGATCCCGGCGTATCCGTCATGAAACCATCCGGCCATCCGCCTGTCGGCGGGATGGATAACCGGTTCCCGGTTCAGGGTCGAATTTCGAATATTTTCCCATCGGCCCCGTTTTTTCAAGGGTTTTTTTGCTTGACCTTAAAACAATTGTTTAATACATACGTTTGTATCAATCATGGGAGGCGCTATGGCCCGAGAAAACCGGAAGCGGTTCTCGAAGGATCGGATCCTGGACGTGGCGGAGGAACTGTTCGCCCTGAAGGGATATGACGCGGTGACCGTTCGGGAGATCACCCGGCGGGCGGGATGTAATCTGGCGGCCGTGAATTACCATTTCGGCAATAAACGGAATCTCTACCTGGAGGTCTTTCGGGCCCGGTGGGTTCCCCGCGCCGGGCGTATCCGGAAGCAGGTGAGGGCCTCTCTCCGCGGCCAGGTCTCTCCATCGCCCCGCGCCGTGATCCGGGCCCTTGCCGGCGCCTTCATCGAGGGACCCCTCTCCGATGCGGAACGGGAACGGCATTCCCAGTTGATGGCGCGGGAGATGGTCCGTCCCACCGAGGCCTTTGACCTGGTGGCCAGCGAAGTGATGGGCCCCCTGTTCGCGGACCTTGCGGAACTCCTGGCCCCGGCCATGGGGAACGATCTCTCAAAGGAGGGGCTGGCGCTCAAGATCCAGAGCGTCCTGGGGATGGTGATCCATTTCAATTTCGCCCGTGTGGCCGTCACCCGCATGTCCGGACGGGAGTACGACGCCGTTTTCAAGAAACGGCTGGTGGCGCATATTACGGAATTCTGCCTCAGGGGACTGGGGATTGATCAGTGACCCGTATCCTCAGAAAGAACCGTCCTTCTCCGCTTTTTCTGGGAATGCTTCTTGTTCTCCTTTTAATCCCG
>CAZCVB010000377.1:0-1904 GCA_964501805.1 uncultured Desulfobacteraceae bacterium
TGGACCAGTAATCCCACAAAACCTGCGATGAATCCCATGGAAAGTCCTCTTTCCATCGGATCGGCGGCTGTCCTGAAAACGGCGGTTGTCTGGCCGAAAATCCTGGCGATCATCAGGAAAAAGGCGGCGAGTCCGAGGACCCCGGTTTCGATCAGGATCCGGAAATACTGGGCGTCCACGAACGGGTAGCCCGTGACCCCGAAACCGATGAACGGGTGCCGGATCCAGTCCCGCATGACATTGCGCCAGCTCATCAGCCGCGCGGTGGTGGAGGTATCGATCCGGGTGCCCCCCACCACCAGTTGCCCGTGTCCCGGTGGCTGGGAAAAGGTATAGGCGATCCGGTCCTTTGTCGCACGGGGGACGACAAAGGGGAGCAAGATCATGCCGACGATGAAGGCCAGCAAAATCAGCTTCCGTTTCTCCGAGAGTTTGACGAAGACCAGCATGGCCGGGATGAAAGCCAGGTAGGAACTCCTCGACTGGGTGTAGAGCAGGGGGATAAAAAACAGGAGACCCATGGTCCCGTACAGGAGCCGGGGAAGGGATTCAGTGGCCGTGAGCATCAGGCCGCAGGCGATACAGATCATGAACACCAGGTATCCACCGAAGGTATTGGGCTCGCCGATCTTTCCCTCGAAAGGCGCGGAAACCCTGCCTCCGCCCGGGATCTGCAGGATGCCGATGATGGAGACGATGACCGCGGTGATCAGGAGCGCCCACACGTAGTTCCGGACCTGGGCCCGGTCCCGGAGATGGTTGGCCACCATGAAATAGATGAACACGTATTCGAAATATTTGAGCACGAAGAGGAACCCGGTTTTTAAATGGACATCCGCGAACACGGCACCCAGGAGCGTTGAGATCAGGCAGACGGTGACATAGTATCCGATGGCCTTGTTCAGGGGGGTTTTGAGAAACAGGCCCAGTTCCTTGTGAATGGCCATTTTGGCTATCCAGGTCAACCCGATGATGAGCAGGATAAAGTCGTCCACCCTGAGCGTGACGCCCCGGCCCAGGGGGGTCGCGGATTCGGTCCCTCCCACGATGAACTCGGGGCTGAGGAGCATGGAAAACACGAGGAGGTAGAGGGCCGCCTCGGTGCTGGCCATGCAGACCGCAAAAAGAACAATGCCGCCTCCCAGGAAAAGGACTTGGACGGTTGTCAGCTTCGGCATGAGATAGGCAAACGCGAGGGCCAGGCCGAGGAGAATGACCAGGGGAAGGAGCATCTGGGCGGTTGTTTGGCCGGAGTTTTTCATCGGGGTCCGCCCTCTCTATCTCAGGATGACGTCACACGGGGTGCCGGTCTCTTTCAGTTCGCGGGCGAGTTTTTCCGCCGCTTTTTTCGTCTCAAAGGCGCCGATAAGGATTTGGTAGCCTGTCCGGGAATCGCCTGAAAGATACGGGGCTTTCCCCGCCGTCCGGAGACGGGACAGGGTCGGCAGGGACGCCTCTTTCGAGGAAAAGGTTCCGATCCGGACCGCGTAGGGGGCATTGGCGATCCGCGCGGCGGCCAGCCCGTGCCCATCCCTGAAACGGGCCGCCGCCTTTCGGCTTGAAAAGTGACCGACCAAGAGCCGGAATTTTTCTCCGGCGGTGCCGGAATCGATCCGGGACCAGTAGGGGGCCAGCCCGCGTGTCTCCAGTTCTTTTTTTTCGGCGAGAAGATCGGGAAGGCGTTTAAACGTCCCCATGTCAAGCGAGTAGGGCTGATTCGGCCGGGCCTTCCCGGACACGGCCGGTTCCTGAACGGCCGCGATCTTCCCCTGTCGCCCCGGCGGAAAGATCCCGCTCTGCCAGAGGATGCCGGCGGTCAGGGCGCCGGCGGAAAGGAGGATCAGGACCAGGTTCGAGGGAGTGGCCAGGGTCTTTTTTCCTCCGCCCTTTTTTCTGCGCCCTTT
>CAZCVB010000378.1:0-1902 GCA_964501805.1 uncultured Desulfobacteraceae bacterium
TTCCATGATCCGGGCGTCCCGGTCCTTTTCGCCGTTCCCTTCC
Source organism: uncultured Desulfobacteraceae bacterium (assembly GCA_964501805.1). Taxonomy (GTDB): domain Bacteria; phylum Desulfobacterota; class DSM-4660; order Desulfatiglandales; family Desulfatiglandaceae; genus CAZCVB01. Next base: position 44 of record CAZCVB010000378.1, read on the forward strand.
CCTGAAAAGGAGCGCCGGCGGTTTGTGGAAGTGCTGGAAGGACGGGTGGGACAGGGGCTTCTCGGGTTCAGCACCGGTTTCCGGAAAATGGACCGGGCCCTGAACGGGATCCGGGGCATCAACGTCATGGGGGGACCGCCGAAGGCCGGGAAGTCCTGCTTCTTTATGCAGCTTTCCACCGAAATGGCCCGCAGGAAGATCCCGGTGATCTACTATGATTTTGAAAACGGCCGGCAGAAGATCTATACCCGGACCCTCTGCCGGCTGGCCCGGGCTTCCGAGGAGGAGATCCTTCGCCGGGACCGGGATCCGGCGGTGTCGCAGCGGCTGGAATCGGCGCTGGAAAAAATGAAACGGATCCTGGCGTTCTTTCGGGTGGTCACCGACCGGAAGCTGAGCCCCGGGATCATGCGGCGGCAGATCGATTTTCTCCGGCACGAGACCCGGAGGGACGAGGTCCTCGTGGTGGTGGACAGCCTTCACAAGCTTCCCTTCAAGGACCTTTCCGAGCGCAGGACCGGCATCGACGCCTGGCTGCGCCACCTGGAGGCGATCCGGGACGAGCAGGACGCGGCCTTCCTGGTGATATCCGAACTCTCCCGCGGTGAGGGCGGCGGATACAGCCGGCGGCCTGACCTGGGATCGTTCAAGGAGTCGGGCGACATCGAGTACAGCGCGGACAATGCCCTGATCCTCATGCCGGGCTGGGACCCCCTGGATCCGGTTTCAGGAAAAGAGCGGAAGAGCACGCTGTGGACCGTGGCCAGCCGGGAGAGCAGCCCCGGCAAGGTGGCCGACTACCTGCTGGAATATCCCTTCTGGGGGTTCCGGGAGCTGTGAACGAGCCTGCCCCGGTGCCCGGACATTTCCCCATATATTGTGATTCCTCTTGACTTTCTCCACAATAAGCTGTATATTCCATCCTGAATCTTGCCAGGAACAACAGCCATCGGGATTGATGAGCCGACCGGTCCGGAGGGTCGTGCCCGCCGGATCGCACAACGCACCGGGGACTTTGGGGGAGAGGGGATGGACCGCAGAGATTTCCTGCTGAAAAGCGCTGTTTTCCTGGGGGGGACCCTTGCCGGACTCAACGGGTTTTCAAAGGCCCTGGCCGCCGGATTCACCCGGGACGCCCCGCCTTACCCGCCGCGCATGGCGATCATCATCGATGACATCGGATACAGCCCTTCCCGGGCCCGGGAGTTCCTGGAACTGGAGGTTCCCATCACCTTCGCGGTCCTGCCCCGCCTGGCCCATTCCCGCCGGCTCGCAGTGGAAATCCATGAAAGGGGCCGTGAGGTCATGCTTCATCAGCCCATGGAACCGCTGGACCCGCACATCGATCCGGGACCCGGCGCCCTCTACGTGGGAGACGACCCGGGAAAGATTATCGACACGGTGGAGCAAAATATCGGGGAGATTCCGTATGCCGCGGGCGTCAACAACCACATGGGTTCCAGGTTCACGGCCTGCGGCAGGGGGATGGCCGAAGTCCTCGAAGTGGTGGAGAAAAAGGCCCTGTTTTTCGTGGACAGCCTGACATCCAGCCGGTCCACGGCCTATCGTACCGCCAGGCGCCTCCACATGCCCGCGGCCCGGCGGAACATCTTCCTGGACAACGTCCCTCATGAACCGGCTGTCCTCGCCCGGCTTGCCCGCTTGAAACGCCATGCCCTCAAGCACGGCCGTGCCGTGGGAATCGGACACCCCTTCCCGGAAACGGCCGCGGCCATCCGGCTTTTTCTGGAAAACGGTGGGGACACGGGCATCTCCCTGGTCCCGGTGTCCGGAATCCTCTGATTCCGATCCCCTTCGGGGTCGGATGTTCACCGATAAGCCGAATCATGGTCCGGGTG
>CAZCVB010000379.1:0-1892 GCA_964501805.1 uncultured Desulfobacteraceae bacterium
GAGCGCACTGTCATCACCATCGCGCACGTCCATTTCCAGGGCCCTCAAATATCCGCCCATACGATCCCTTGAAATGGCGGTCCCCAGGACACGGTTCGTCTTGTCGATTCTGAGCCTCACGGTGGGCGGGACATATTTTTCCGGATACCGGTCAATGATATCCGAGGCGACCGTTCCGCCTGCCAGGCGGGATATAAGTGACAACGCCCGCTTCAGGGCCACGGGCACGCCTTCAATGTCCGCCCCCCTCTCAAAACGGTAGGAGGCCTCTGTTGAGAGACCCAGGCGTTTGGAACATCTTCGAATGGACACCGGATCGAAATAGGCGCTTTCAAGCAGGATATCCGTAGTGCCCGCGAAGATTTCAGAGTTCAACCCCCCCATGATCCCGGCAAGCGCCACGGGTCTTTCCGCGTCACATATGACCAGTGATTCGTTGTCCAGAATCCGGTTTTCCCCGTCCAGCGTGGTGAAGGTTTCGCCGTCCGCCGCACGCCTGACCACGATCCTGTTTTCTCTCAACCGGTTGTAATCGAACGCGTGGAGGGGCTGACCCATTTCCATCATCACATAATTGGTGGTATCCACGATATTGTTGATACTTCTGAACCCGGAAATAAAGAGGCGGTATCTCATCCAGAACGGAGACGGGCCCAAATCGACATTCTGAATCACACCCGCGGCATAGCGGGGGCAGCCGGAGATATCTTCAACGGTAACGCTCGTCAGGTCGGTGATGAGCGTTCCACCTGTTTCCACGTTGATCCCGGGCCTTTTCAACTGCAGGCCCGTCATAGCGGAAATCTCCCGCGCCACGCCCATCACGCTGGCCCAGTCCGGACGATTCGGCGTGATGGACAGATCAAACATCCAGTCGGAAAGGCAAAGCGGATGAAGCACCCCGGACGACGCGGACAAGGGGGTGCCCGGTTCCAGGTTGGGGGGAAGAATCATGATCCCCGCGTGGTCATCCGTCAGTCCCATTTCATCTTCGGCCAGTAAAACCCCCTGAGAATGGACACCCCTGATCTTCCTCTCCCTGATGGTCATGCCGTTCGGCAGTGTCACTCCCGGCGGGGCAAAAGGCACCAGCATACCCATCTCCAGGTTGGGCGCCCCGCAGACGACCTGGGCGGTGCCTGTACCCGTGTCAACCTGGCACACGGACAGATTTGCTTCCGCATGCGGTTTCATCGTCAGGATCCTCGCAGCCACAATACCGTCGAGATTCTGCCCGACGGGGCAGACCTCCTCAACCTCCAGCCCAGCCATGGTCAGGAGATGGCTGAGCGCTTCAGGGGACATCTCCAGATCAATATATTCTTTCAACCAGTTGAAACTTATTTTCATGGGAAATATACGTTGTACCCAGGTTGCGCCACCGGGTTCTTCCTCGTGCCTCAACAGGGGAATACGACGTGCCCGACCGTTCAGAACTGGCTCAGGAAGCGCATATCGTTCTTGAAAAATAACTGGATGTCATCGATCCCGTATTTGAGCATGGCGATCCTTTCAATGCCCATACCGAAGGCGAACCCCGAGTAAAGCTCCGGGTCATAATCGACAAATCCATATACCGCCGGATCCACCATGCCCGATCCGAGGATCTCAAGCCAGCCGGTTCGGGAACATGTCCGGCATCCCTTTCCGCCGCATATGACACACTGGATGTCCACCTCCGCACTCGGTTCGGTAAAAGGGAAGAAACTCGGCCTGAAACGCAACCGGGTGTTCGTGCCGAACATTTCATGAAGAAAAGCCGTTAATGTTCCCTTCAGATCACCAAAGCTCACGTCCCTGTCCACCAGAAGACCTTCCACCTGATGAAACATGGGGGTGTGAGAGACATCCGAATCTCTTCTGTAGACCTTTCCGGGAGCAATAATGCTGAC
>CAZCVB010000380.1:0-1889 GCA_964501805.1 uncultured Desulfobacteraceae bacterium
CACGAGCGGATCGCCGTGATCGAACTCTTCGGCCGTTACTGCGGAGAGACGTCCCTGGTATCCGCCTACCTGGCCGGCGTGGACCGGGCGATTATTTCCGAGGTCCCTTTTGACCCGAAGAAACTGGCGGAGCTGATCCTGAGGGACAAGAAGGCGAATCCCAAGAACTACGCCATGATCACCATTTCCGAAGGGGCCAGGATGTCCGGCGGGGAGATGATTCTTTCCGGTGAATCGGACGCCTACGGCCACCGGAAACTGGGCGGCATCGGTGAAGAGACCGGGGCCGTTCTCAAGGAACTGACCGGCGAAGACGTGCTCAACCAGAGACTTTCCTACCTGATGCGCAGCGGTGAACCGGACTCCCTGGATCTCATGGTCGCCGTCAATTTCGCGAACATGGCCATCGACCTTTTTCTCAAGGGGACCTTTGGTCGGCTGGTGGCGTTGAACCGGGGCATCTACACCGATATCCCCCTGAGCACCATCAGCTCCGGACAGAAACGGGTCGATGTCCGGGAACTCTACGACGTGGAGGAATACCGGCCCAAAATGTGGCACGTGAGCGGAAAACCGATGTTTCTTTACTGAGGCCGGATGCCCCTTCGCTGAAACACCGCACCGGAGACGGACCCGGGCGCCCTGTCGGGAAGACCGGCGCCCTTTTGAGATCTTTCCCCGGCCCGTCGCCGGCCATGCCCGAAATTCCTGCAAAAGGCCGTGCCGAAAGCCCTTGGGGCACAGGGAATCATCATGATGCGACAGATGCAAAGAAGGCCCACCCGCCGGATAAACGTCGGCCGGGTTCCCATCGGCGGGGGCGCGCCCATCGCCGTTCAGTCCATGACCAATACCGACACCCGGGATATCCCCGCCACGGTTTCCCAGATCCGGCGCCTGTGTGCGGCGGGCTGCGAGATCGTGCGCCTGGCCGTGCCCGACCGGGAAGCGGCACAGGCCTTTGCAGAGATCCGGGCCCGGGTCCGGATCCCGCTCATCGCCGACATCCACTTCGACCACCGCCTCGCTCTGGCCGCCCTGGAAGCGGGCGCGGACGCGCTCAGGATCAACCCCGGGAACATCGGATCCCGCAGGGCGGTTGAAGCGGTGATCCGGGCGGCCCAAAGGACGAACGCCTCCATCCGGATCGGTGTTAATTCCGGTTCATTACAGAGAGATATCCTGGCCAGGCACGGCCGTCCCACGCCCGAGGCCATGGTGGAAAGCGCGCTGGCGCACGTGGAACTCTTCGAGATCCTGGGGTTTGACCGGATCAAGATCTCGTTGAAATCCTCCAGCGTGATCGATACCATCCGGGCCTACGAGCTGTTGAGCGGGAAGGTGGACTATCCCCTTCACCTGGGCGTGACCGAGGCGGGGACCCTCATATCGGGCACCGTGAAGAGTGCCATCGGCATCGGGTTCCTTCTGGCCGAAGGGATCGGGGACACCTTTCGCGTCTCGCTCACGCGGGACCCGGTGGAGGAGGTCAGGGTGGCCTTCGAGATCCTGAGGGCACTGGATCTGCGCCATCGCGGCCCCGAGATCATATCGTGCCCCACATGCGGCCGGACCGAAATCGATCTTTTTACCCTCGTTGACACGGTGGAAACAGCGCTTTCCGGCATCAAGGCGTCGCCGAAGGTGGCCATCATGGGATGCGTGGTGAACGGCCCCGGCGAGGCCAGGGAGGCCGATATCGGGATTGCAGGGGGGCGGGGGCAGGGGATCCTCTTTAAAAAGGGGAAGGTGGTTCGGAAGGTGCCGGAGGAGGAACTGGCCGATGTCCTGATCCGCGAGGTCCGGAAGATGACGGGGATGCCGCCGGAAAACGGGGAGGAAGGCTAATGCCCTGTTCCGGAAATCTGAACCGGTCCTGAAGCGGCTTT
>CAZCVB010000381.1:0-1884 GCA_964501805.1 uncultured Desulfobacteraceae bacterium
CGGTCGATTTCATCCAGAAGGTGGACGACCTTGTTGAGGCCCATGCCCCGGTGGGTGTCTCGATCCTGTATTTCCTCTATAAAATGCCGTACCTGGTGGTTCAGATGGTCCCCGCCGCCGTGCTGATATCCGTCATTGTGATGTTTTCGGTGATGCGGAAGAACAATGAAGTCACCTTGCTCAAGGCATCCGGTGTGAGCGTCCTGAGTCTCTCTGTTCCGGTGCTGTCGGCGGCCCTGGCCATATCCGCCGCCGTGTTTCTTCTCTCCGAAGTAATTGTTCCCTACACGAGCACCAGGGGGACCGTCATATGGGAGACCGAGGTAAAAAAACAGGGACGCAAGCACTTTTACGGCCGGGACGATATCTGGTACCGGACGGACAGGGCGATTTACTGGATCCGTTATTTCGATCCCGACCGGGTGATAATGCACGGAGTGGCGCTCTATTTCTTTGACCACGCCTTTCATCTGGTCAAGGTGATTGAGGGACGGCGCGCGCGCTGGACCGGTAGCCGCTGGCGGATGGAGGACGGCTTTGTGGAGACCGCCCTCGGGAACGGGGAGTACCGTGTTACTCCCTTCAGCGGGATGGACCTCGACCTGTCCGAACGGCCGGAGCTGTTTCTGCGGCCGGTCCGGCGGCCGGAAGAGATGAGTTATTGGCAGCTCAAGCGGTTCGCCCGGGGGATCCGGCGGCAGGGTTATAATGCAAGCCGGTATCTTGTGGACATGAACATCAAGCTGTCCTTTCCCCTGGTCAGCTTAATCATGGTTCTTATCGGCATCCCCATCAGCCTGGGATTGAAACGGGGCGGAACGCCGCTGGCCGTCTCCCTTGGCATGGGGGTCTGTTTTCTTTATCTGGCCACTTTCGGCCTCGCGCGCTCGCTCGGGATCTCCGGGCTGTTTCCTCCGGTCCTTTCGGCCTGGCTTGCGAACCTGGTTTTCTTTTTCGCCGGGGTGTACCTCCTGATGCGTGTGCGGAGCTGAGGGCCCCGGCCTGTTGGGGAATCGCGTGTCTTCTGAAACCCAGAAAAAATCCCTGCGCATCCTCCAGGTCATCGCCCGCCTGAACGTGGGGGGGCCGGCCGTGGAGGTGATTTCCATTTGCAGGGAACTGCGGTCCCGGGGACACTCGGTCCTGCTGGTCTGCGGCCGGGTGGGCCCCCATGAGGGCGACATGACCTACCTGGCCCGGGAAGCGGGCCTTCGACCGCGGGTCATACCGGAACTTGGGCGGGAGATCTCTCCCGGGGATGACCTCAAGTGCCTCCGCGCCCTGAGAAGGATTATCCGGGGCTACCGGCCCCACATCATCCATACCCATACGGCCAAGGCGGGAACCCTTGGCCGCATCGCTGCCTGGAGCGTATCTCTCACCGCGGGCGTCCCTTCTAGGGCGATGCGGGTTCATACCTTTCACGGGCATGTGTTTCACGGCTATTTCGGTCCCGCCAAAAGCGCCCTTTTCGTGAATATCGAGAGGTTCCTTTCCCGCCTGACGGACTGCATCGTCACCATCAGCCCGCTCCAGAAGGCGGATATCTGCCGCAGATACCGTATCTCCGGAGAAAAAAAGGTCCGGGTGATCCCCCTGGGCTTCGATTTTTCGGCCTTTGAAGACTGCGGGCGGTTTCGCGCGGCGGCAAGGGATCGACTCCTCGCCGGGCAAAGCCCAGAGACCTTCCTGGTGGGCGCCGTGGGAAGGCTGACCGCCGTCAAGAACCATTCCCTGCTGTTGAAGGCCGCCGGCTATTTAAAGGAACGGGGCCGGCTGGGTCCCCTCCGGGTCCTGCTGGTGGGTGGCGGTGAATTGCGGGAGGAGCTGGCGGCGGAAGCCGCGGCCCTGGGCGTGTCCCGGGAGGTCCTGTTCGCCGGCTGG
>CAZCVB010000382.1:0-1874 GCA_964501805.1 uncultured Desulfobacteraceae bacterium
GATCGTGGAGATCATGCACCGGACCCATATCGGCGTGGACCAGCACTATGAAAACATCCTGGAGCAGTGCACCCGCGCCGCCATCGGCGACGGGTGGGGGGGATCCATGATCGCCACGGACCTGCAGGATGTCCTGTTCGGCTGTCCCTATCCCCTGAAGAGCAGCGCCAACCTTGGTGTCCTGAAGGAAGACCATGTCAACATCGTGATTCACGGGCATGAACCCCTTTTGAGCGAAATGATCGTTCAGGCCGCGGAGCTTCCCGAGATGGTGGAACTGGCGAAGGAAAAAGGCGCCAAGGGGATCCAGTTGAGCGGAATCTGTTGCACGGCCAATGAACTGTTGATGCGGCATGGGATTCCGATTGCCGGAAATTTCCTGCAGCAGGAACTGGCCATCGTGACCGGTGCCGTGGATGCAATGGTCGTGGATGTGCAGTGTATCATGGAGAACATCGCCAACGTGGCCCAGTGTTTTCATACCAAGATCATCACCACCAACCCCAGGGCCAGGATCGCGTCGGGCGATACCATCCATATCGAATTCGATGAGCACTCGGCCTTTGAAGACGCCAAGAAGATCGTCAGGGTCGGTATCGAGAATTTCCCCAACCGGGAAAAGGAAGTCATCATTCCCAGCAGCCAGGCGGACCTGATCGCCGGCTTCAGTTATGAGGCCATCAACTATCACCTGGGCGGAACCTTCCGGGGATCCTACACGACGCTCAACGACAACATCATCAACGGCCGCATCCGCGGGATCGGCGGAGTGGTGGGGTGCAACAACGCCCGGACAGCCTTTGATTCCGGGCATGTTGCCGTGGTTAAGGAGCTGATCAAGCATGACGTGATCGTTCTCACCACCGGGTGCAACGCCATTGCCTGCGCCAAGGCCGGCCTGTTGACGCCGGAGTCGGCCAAGGTCTATTGCGGTCCCGGCCTGGCCGAGGTCTGCGAGACCGTGGGAATTCCGCCGGTGCTCCACATGGGCTCCTGCGTGGACAACAGCCGGATCCTCATGGCGGCCACGGAAGTGGTCAAGGCGGGGGGCCTGGGGGATGATATCAGCGATGTCCCCGTAGCCGGGTCCGCGCCCGAATGGATGAGTGAAAAGGCCATCAGCATCGGGCATTATTTTGTGGCATCCGGTGTGTACACGGTGTTCGGCGTGACCATGCCTGTTTCCGGGTCCCCCGTGTTTGAGGATTACCTCTACAACAAGCTGGAAGGGATCTACGGGGGTATGTGGGACCTGGAGGTCGATCCCATCAAGCACGCCCACAAAATGATCGCGCATATCGACAAGAAGCGGAAGGCCCTGGGCATCGACAAGGCCCGGGAGCGCGTGCTCATGGATATGGCGGACCGCCGCGAGCTGGAAGCGGCCTGATGTGATGACGGGACGGGGCTGCGACGGCGTTCCGCCGCCGGTCCCGTTCACCGGCTGAAGAGATCACCATTAAACAATACCTCTTAAGAAGGGAGGACTTTTAACATGTCGAAATTGGTAGCATTCGCAGTCATCCAGGGCGCTTACAACATCGTGTCAAAGGCGGAAGGAAAATACAGGGAAGCCCTGGAAAAATTCGGGGGGAGCCAGAAGCTGGAATTCCCCAATACCGCCTATTTTCTGCCCATTATCTATTCCCTCACCGGCATCAAGGTGACCGATCTGGATTCGGCCAAGCAGATCATGGAGTTTGCGCGGGCCCTGTTGCCGCCCCATATCAAAAACGATTGTAACCTGCCGTATCTGGGACCCATCCTGGATGCGGGCATGGCAGCCATTTTTGCCGAAGAGGTGGTGGAGGCCATCCGGTACGTGGAAGACCCGGATTTCTACCAGCCGGAGGTGGAAGACCCGGACGTGGAAA
>CAZCVB010000383.1:0-1866 GCA_964501805.1 uncultured Desulfobacteraceae bacterium
TTTGCTTTGAAAAGGGTTATGGCCTTTGGCTGGTAAGGTATCCTGCCTTGTGATCGGGAACGTCGCCCGGCATTCCGGGGGAAGGGCCCGGCCTTCAGGGGCATGAAAGGAATATTCCCGCTTGAAATACGTCCCTGTGTTGGTTAGGGTAAGTTCTATCTCTTGAAGCGGTTTCACGCGGGCCTGTCCTTCCGGAAAAAGGGATTTATCAATGGAAATGAATGGAACCGATGTTTCGATCATCATCCCGGCCTACAATGAGGCCCGGACCATTTCCGGAGTGATCCATCGCATCAGGTCGCTTTATCCGGGATACGAGGTGATCGTGATCAATGACGGATCCACCGATGACACGGCCCGGGTCGCCCGGGAGGCCGGCGCGGTGGTTTACAGCCACCCGTACAACATCGGGAACGGGGCCGCCGTGAAGAGCGGTGTCCGGATCGCATCCGGTGATGTTCTGGTGTTCATGGATGGAGACGGCCAGCATGACCCGGAAGACATCAAGAGACTGCTGGAGCCGTTTCCCTCCTTTGACATGGTCGTGGGTGCCAGGGAAAGAGGGGGGCAGGCGTCATGGGCCCGTTCCCTGGGAAACAGGGCCTTCAACCGGCTGGCGTCCTATGTGGCGAAATTTCAGGTCCGGGACCTGACCTCCGGGTTTCGTGCCGTGAAAACCGATATCGCCCGGAATCTGCTCTACCTTCTCCCCAATACCTACTCCTATCCGACGACCCTGACCCTGGGAATCCTGAGAAGCGGCAGAAGCATGAAGTATGTCCCTGTCCGTGCAAGGCGGCGAATGGAAGGAAAAAGCGAGATCCATCTGTTCCGGGACGGAGTGCGGTTTTTTATGATTATCACAAAGATCTGCGCCCTTTATTCTCCGTTGCGGATATTTCTGCCCATCAGCTTTTTCATGTTTTTTACCGGAGTGCTTTACTATATCTACACCTACCTGAAATGGGGACGTTTTACTAACATGAGCGCTCTCCTGTTCACCACGTCGGTCCTGATCTTCATGATGGGGCTGGTATCGGAGCAGATCACCCAGATGCGGTTTGAAAGGAGCGAGGGGGATCGATTTATCTGAATTCCCGGAAGGTGTCAGGCGAAAATGCGATTTACCGTTATCGTCCCCGCTTATAACGCTGAAAAAACTCTGCCGCGCCTGACGGCGGCCCTCTCCCGCCAAATCTTCCGGGATTTTGAAACGATCATCGTGGATGATGCTTCCACGGACGGGACCGCCCAGGTGTCATTGCCCTCTCCGGCCTTTCGATGGATACGGTCCTCCCGGAACCGTGGACCGGCCCATTGTCGGAATGTGGGTGCGCGCCGGGCGCGGGGTGAAGTCCTTGTCTTTACAGACAGCGATTGCCTTCCGGATCGTTTCTGGCTTGAAAATCTTCATCATCATTTTTCCCGGGAGGATTCCCATATCATCATGGGACGACTGGTCCTGCTCCCTTCCACGTTTCTGGGGGACGCCATCTCCGCCCTCGGATTCCCCGCGGGAGGTGCGATCGGGTTCGACAAGATATGGAGAGTGGACGCGCAGGGTTACACCGATAGCCTGAGTTCCTGCAATGTCGCCTTCAGAAGAGCCGTATTCTGGAAGACCGGGGGATTTGACGAATCCTTTCCCTATGCGGGCGGAGAAGACAGCCTGCTGGCCCGCCGCGCACGTGAAATGGGCTTTCGTATCCGGTATTGTCCGGACGTGGTGGTCTATCATGAGGCGCGAAATTCCCTGAGAGGCTTCTGGCGGTGGCAGTTTCGAAGGGGCGTCAGTAGCTTTATTTTTTCAACCAAGGTAACCCGGAAGAAAGATTTTGTTTCACTCAGGGTCTGGTCCACCGGCAA
>CAZCVB010000384.1:0-1850 GCA_964501805.1 uncultured Desulfobacteraceae bacterium
TGCCGTACCGCTGGTACACCGCCGCCCTGGGCGTCTTTCCGGGCCTGGAGTTCGGCGGCCGGTTCACGGAATTCACAAACGTTCCGTCCGGATGGAAGGCCTATGGCAACGATAGAGACAAGGCCTTCGACCTCAAGTATCAGCTCGTCCCGGAGTCCAGGAAATGGCCGGCCGTGGCCATGGGTCTCCACGATTTTCACGGGACCCAGCTCTTCGAGGCCCAGTACCTCTCCCTGAGCCGACAGGTCTTCCCCTTCGACCTGACCATCGGCATCGGCCGCGGCCGTCTCCGGGGCCCCCTGCGGTTCCCCGTTTTTGACCAGTTCGGCCTGTTCGGCGGGATCGAGTGGGCCCTCCACCGCCGGTGCCACCTGATGGCGGAGTTCAACCCCGTCCAGTATCAGAACGACACCGGCCCTCCTGCAAGGGCCCTCCACAAAAAGGCAAAATGGCCCGTCAACCTGGGCGTCCGTCTCCGTCTCCTTGCCGGCGTGGACCTCGGCGTCTCCTTTCAGCGGGGGGACACCCTGGGCCTGGGCCTTCATTTTCAGACAAAACTGGGGCGTCCCGTCCGCCCGCAAAAGGCCGATCCGCCGCTTCGCCACGCTGTCGACCGCAGGCCCTTTGAAAAAAGGGACCTCCAGGAGATGGTCGAATCCATCTACGATGCCGTAAAAAAGGCGGGATTCAGGGACATCCTGGTCTACACCGGCGGCCGGGACGTGACCGCGGAGTTCGAAAACAGCCGGTACCTGTCCGAGCAGAAGGCGGCGGGACGGGTCCTCCGGATCCTCCTCTATTATTCTCCCCGTAATGCCCGGCGGCTGGTTGTCCGCCTCCGGCGCCTGCGCATGCCGCTCCTGGAGGTCTCGGTCTGTCCGGACCACCTGGAAAAATACCTGATGGGCGAGATCCCCGGGGATATCTTCGGCAAGCTCGTGACCGTCAGGGCCGCCCCGCGCGGATCGAACGGGAAGGACGCGGCCCAGGCCTTCGTCCGCCACGAACGTCTGGATGTCTCGCTCGGGGTCAAGCCCGATTTCGAGACCTATTTGAACGACCCTTCCGGGGTCTTCAAGTGCCGCCCCGGCATCAAGCCGTACGCGGAGGTGACCCCGTGGAAAGGCGGTTCCCTTTTCGCGCGGTACGACATCCCCCTCTATTCCAATATCCGCTCCAGCAACACCCCCCCGCCCGACGCCGTGAGGAGCGACTCCTGGCTCTATTCGGACAGGGATTATACGTTCGATCACCTGATGGTGGACCAGAACTTCCGGATTTTCGACAATACCTTTGTCCGTTTCAGCGCCGGTTATCTCGAGCAGATGTACGCGGGCGCGGGCGGCGAGATCCTCGCCTTTTTCCGGGGCGGAAACCTGGGCCTGGGACTGGAAGGAGACTGGGTCCGGAAACGGACGCCCGGCGCCCGGTTCGACCTGACGGATTTCAGGGCCCATTCGCTCCTCGGCAACCTCTATTACCGCGTCCCGGGCATCGGCGTGACCCTCCAGGCCCAGTACGGCCGGTTCCTGGCCGGCGACCGGGGATGCGAGTTCTTCCTGACCCGGGAGTACGAAACCGGGGCCCGTTTCGGTTTCTGGTACAGCATGACCGACACCAGCGGGCTTACCGGCTTTAACAGGGGATACCACGACAAGGGCGTCTTCCTGAGCCTCCCGGCCAGGATGTTCATGGACCACGACAGCCCGGTGCGGTACAACTACGCCGTGTCCCCGTGGACCCGGGACGTGGCCGCCGCGGTTTTTCACTGGCGGAATCTTTTCGGCCTGACCGACGGGCTGGGGCCTTCCGCGTTCCGGGAACACCTGGAGCGCGTCAAGAAATGACGC
>CAZCVB010000385.1:0-1835 GCA_964501805.1 uncultured Desulfobacteraceae bacterium
CCCGATCGCCGTATCCTGGGGCGGCGGAGTTTCCGGCGCAGGCGTCCGGCGCCGAAAACCGCATGCCCAGAAATGGCGCATGACCGCGCGGAAACCGCCATAATCCAGGTCGCGGGCACTCGACACCCCGCCGTGAGCCAGGAGAGCGGCGCGGTAACTGTCTTCATCCAGCGCCAGTTCGCGCCTGGCGACGTGGAGGATGGCGATTTGAGACCGGGTCAGGGGCATGAGGTTCTCCTGTGAGCGGAAAGAGAGCGAAGACAGGTTTTACAGGTGCAGGGTTGGGATGTTTCGACCAGCCATATGAGCGTTCTTTTCTCCACCCCGCACCAGGTCTTTCCCTTCACGTATTTTCCGTTCAGCCCGGGGCCTCCGCCCTGGAGCGCGTGGACGACCCGTACGCCGGCGACGCAGGGATTTTTGGTGAGCTTCATTGTTCCTCCTTTATCCGTGATTTTATGTTTTTTCAAGCCGATCGTTTGCCGGATATTCCTTCCACAATCCCGTCCGGCACGCAAAAGATTCCCTGACGGCCGCGAAAGGGGATGCGGATCCGGGCGGGCCGGACATCCTCAAGGAAAAGACAAAATCTGCCCGCAACATCGCACATCGCCCGACGATTCCATTCTTCCCGGCCGTCAAAATTACCGCGCGGCGCCCATTTCGCCGCCACGATCCGCGCCGTACAAAGAATGACGCCGCGGTGGGATATTGCAAAGCGCACGAGATTCTCCCATTGCAGGGAGAATGGTTCCATCGGCAGGTGCATGCTTCCGAAAGCTTCCTTTTCGACCGTTTTTGCCCCGTGAATCGCGATTCGTGTCCCAGCCAGGCTCCTGAATCGATCATGGTCCCGGGTTTCAATGGTTTTCCAGCCGAAGGCGATAAACGTTGCCCACGGCTGATGCAGAGATATCGCTTTCATTGTTCCTCCTTTATCCGGGGCAGACCCCGGTAATGAGCTGCTGGAGCTCGGCTGCCTTGGCCTTGACCTCTGCCAGGTGGTCCCGCGGGAGCAGGACCGCGCCGTATTTGTCCCCGATTTTTCTGAGACCATCTGCAAATTTTCCCGGATCGGCGAGCATGCGCTCGAGAAATGCGTCCACGACCTGGACGGGCGTCGGGGTCTCGGCACGGGGCCAAACCGGACCGCACTGCGGGGTCATGTCCGCGAGCTCTTCGAATTCGAACGAGAGCTGACTGACCATGTCCACCAGGGCGGCCTGGCGCCCGCGCGACGCCTTGACCAGCCCTGTGAGCCCGCGCCGGCGGAAGGTGTCGTAAAACGCCTCGGCCTCGGACTCGCTTTCCGCCAGCCAGTATCCGCCGCCGGATCCGGCACGGGAAAGCACTGGCGCATGATTGTGCCAGCGCAGGATGTGGTTCTGCATGTACCGCACATCCCGTTTCCATTTATCCAGCACGCGACGGGGGGGCTCGCCATTGAAGCGCATGTATGAGGCCTGCTCCTCGGTGCATCCGAACCGGAAGCAGACGGCAAGGATGTCCGCCGGGATGGCGTTGCGGACGCCCTCGTGCTCCCAGAGGATGCCAAGGAACCGGCTCTCGACAGGCGTGAGCCGCGCATCATGGAACCCCTTTTTAGTAAAGCCAAGATCTTGCAGGTTCATAGTGGTCCTCCTTGGGGTCGGCCCTTGACATGATGCTTTAAATGTCACATGTCAAGGGCTGACCCCATTATTTATTACATATCCTTTCCGACCATCGCCGCCAGGCTCTCGATCCCCGCACGCCTCTTGTACTCGTCGGCGGTAATGCCGCTTTCCTCGCGCACCCCGGCCATGATGGACGCTTCCTTGCGCCGGAGTTCCTTT
>CAZCVB010000386.1:0-1832 GCA_964501805.1 uncultured Desulfobacteraceae bacterium
GCTGCAACCTCCGGGCGTTCGGAAAAGTAGCCGGCCACACGGTTTGTGATTTCGGTCAATCTTGTTTTTTTGTCATGAACAGGGTCGCGCATGTTATCTCCGCACCGAAAAGGGAATGATCTATTTGTCAAGAAGCGGCGGCATGTCTCCTTTCAATGAATCGGCTGAAATGACTCCTCTGATCTGTTGAGAGAGGCAGATTACCCATAACTATTTAAAATGTCAATAACAATCGGGCTTTTATCCGCCAGGGCAATCCATTTTCAGGCCACGGATTAACGGTGGGCGGGTGACGCGGTTTCCCGGAAACCCCGGACCTTGCCAGGTTCAGCGTGTCACGATCTTCCGATAAGATTCAATCATCTTCTGAAAATGAACCATCATCTCACCATCGTCCAGGTCAGTTCCATGTCCAGCATGGGAACCGGCGATTATATCTACCGCATCTCGCAGCCCTCGGAGGCCATGGGCCGGGTTCCGGGCGTCACGGTGGTCAACGTGTCCGGTACGTCGCCCCATCTGAAGGAGATCTGCCGGGATGCGGATGTCCTGGTCCTCCACCTGATGGGCGAGATGGATCTTCTGCCCCTGGTGGCGGAGAGAAAGCAACGCGGGCTGGCCACAGTGTACGAGATCTCGGATAATTTCATGGCCTTCCCGTCCTGGGTGAAGATCCGGTCCTGGTTTTCCGATCCCGTCAACCTGTCCACCACCTTCCAGTTGATCCGTCTGTCGGACGCGGTCCAGGGGGTTAGCAATATCCTGCTGGAGCGGTTCGGTTTCCTGAACGGAAAGCGCCGAGTCCTTGAAAACCACGTGAAACAGATGGGCCCGGAACCGGGACCCGCCGGCCGCCGCCTGGTCATGGGATGGGCCGGATCGCTGGGACACACTGAAGATATCCGATGGATCGCGCCGGTCATCGAGGATATCTGCCGGCGATTTCCGAATGTCCGGTTTTCCTTTATGGGAAACGGAGAGCAGTTCGACGCGGTTTTCAAGGATGTCGGCCGCCGCAGATTCAGTTACAGGCCCCCGGGGGATCTCGGGGATTATTATGCCTTTCTGGACGGACTGGATATCGGCCTGGCGCCTCTTCTGGAGACGCCCTACAACGTATGCCGCTCCGACGTGAAATTCATCGAGTACGCCTCGCGGGGCGCGGTCCCGGTGGTTTCCGACGTGGGACCCTACCGGAGACGGACGAGACACGGAGAGAACGCCTTCCTGTTCCGGGATCCCGGTGAACTCAAAGAAATCCTGGAAACCCTGGTCCGGAACAGGGCCCTCATGGAGAGCGTCCGGATGCGCGCCTACCGATACGTGAAAAAAGAGCGGCTCGAGGCGGCCAACGTGCCCGGACGAATCTCCTTTTACAGGGAAACGGCCGCGCGCCGGTCCGGCGCCGGACTGCCGTTTCATCTGCTGGAGCGATCAGTGGAAAGCGCGCAGGTTTACCGTCCGGCGGCCACCACGGCCGAGCGGCTTCTCATGCAGGGCGCCCGCGCCGAGGCCGGAAACCGGCTGGAGGAAGCGCGGCGCTTGTGGCGCCTGGCCGCGGACCGGCACGAAGGATATGCCTTCCCCCTGTACTGGCTGGGAAAAAGCTACGAGAAAACGGATCCGGTGAAGGCGGTTCATTGCCTGCAACGGGCATTGAAAAGGGATCCCGAATCGCTTCGTTCCAGGATGCTTCTCGGCCGGATCCTGATGTCGAAAGACGATGCGGGGGCCTCACGGCAATTCAGGGCGGCCTTAGCGGTCTTTCCCGGGTTCGCCCCTGCATGGGAAGGCCTTGCGCTCATTGAAAAAGGAAAAGGCCGTTTGGACGA
>CAZCVB010000387.1:0-1798 GCA_964501805.1 uncultured Desulfobacteraceae bacterium
CATTCTCCATTTCCCGACGGCCCGGAACCGGATCCGAGAAGAATTTTTCACGGGAGGAGGGAGGGATCTGAATGAGAGTTGCTAACAAGACCATTTACGAGGCGGTCAAATTCAATTTGGGAAACGCCACCGATGAATTGAACCGGGCCAACCGGGTGGTGGCCAGCGGGAAGCGCATCAATGATATCTCTGATGATCCGGTGGGCCTTTCCCGCGCCCTCGGTATCCGGTCCGCCCTTTCCGGCCTGGAGCAGGCGAGCCGCAATATCTCTTTCGGGAAATCCTGGCTGACCGCCGCCGAGAGCGCCCTGGGCCGTGTGCAGGGCCTGATTTCCGATGCGAAGGCCCTCTGCGTCCAGATGAGCACATCCACAACGGGCCAGTCGGAAAGGATTGCCGCCTCCCGCACGGTACAGAACATGATCGACGAGGTTGTCTCCCTGTCGAACACCGAATTGAACGGGCAGTATCTTTTCTCGGGGTCCAGGACAGGCGCCCCTCCTTTCAGCCGGGACGGCACCTATTCGGGCGACCACCGCCCCTTTACCATAAAGATCGGAAAGGATGCTACCGTGGAGCTGGGGAGCGATGGAGATGCGGTTTTTGGTGACATCTTCCGCTCGCTCAGCGACTTGAAAACCGCACTGGCCGCCAATGACCTGAATGCCATCCAGAATGGAATGAGCGATATGGACGCCAACGCGGAACAAATTGCCAACAAGCTGTCCGACGTGGGGGCCAGGATGAATCGCCTGGAGATCCGGGGAAACATCCTGGAAGAACTGACCATCAACAGCAGGGATGCGCTGTCACGGGTGGAAGACGCGGATATCGCCGAAGCCATCACCGACTTGAGGGGAAAGGAGCTTGCTTACAAGGCGGCGTTGTCTTCCTCTTCCCAGGTGATGGAACTGAGCCTGGTGGATTACATCAAATAACATCGCATTTGGCAGGATGGACCATGCTGATACTGGCACGGAAGCCGGGAGAAAAGATCGCCATCGGAGACGATATCACCGTCACGCTCCTGGATATCAAGGGAGGGCAGGTCCGGCTGGGCATCGAGGCCCCGAAGGATGTGGGTGTTCATCGTTCGGAGGTCTATGAGCGGATCAGGAGCGAGAACCTGGCGGCCTCCCGAATTGACGTCTTGGATCTGCAGAAGGCCGCGTCCCTGTTTCAGACGGACGGTACGGGGGGGAAGAGACTTGAAAGTTGAAAGCATGAGATTCGGTACCCTGTCGTTACAAGAGGAGGATGTCATCCACATGCCCTTCGGCATGCTGGGGTTTCCCGACATGAAACGGTTCGTCATGATTCGCCACAAAGAGAACTCCCCGTTTTTATGGTACCAGTCCCTGGATGATCCGGCGCTGGCCTTTGTTATCACGAATCCTTTTTTGTTCAAGCCCGATTATGAGGTTTCCCTGGATGATCAACCCCTGGAAATGCCCTGGGATGCGTCCGATGAAAAAGAGGGCGGCCTGGATTTATACGTGGTGGTCAACGTTCCGAAGGGTTCGCCGGAAAAGGCCACCGCCAATCTGATCGGCCCCATCGTGGTCCATTCCCCATCCCGCCGGGCCGTGCAGGTGGTCCTTGCCGACAGCCCGTATTCCCATCGGTTTCCGCTCATTACTCCCCGTCGTAAGGCCTGAAACGGTTGCGCGGTCGGACTTTCCGTCAGGGGCTGCCGCGTCAAGGGATGTCAGGATTGAAGATTTCGTTGGGCATTCTGTCGATGTAATAGCTCAAAAAAAGAGGGGTAGGAGGGTTTTTCTGACGCGACTGTCGAGAG
>CAZCVB010000388.1:0-1797 GCA_964501805.1 uncultured Desulfobacteraceae bacterium
GGGTTCGCCTCGGAGAGGGTCGCCGCCTTCAGGGCGCAAGGGCCGGGAGATCCTCGAGATGCTCCGCACAAAACCCGGCCGCCAGCTCAGTTGCCTGATGACCCGGGCCAGTGCATCTGAAGCGCTTTTTTCCATCAGTTCGCCTCTTTCCCGAAGCGTCTTGGCGGATTCCCGGGAGAAGACCCCGGCTTCCAGCTTGTCATGCCAGAGGGGTTCGGGGGAACCGCTTTTGTACAGCGATACGGAAAGAATCACGGCGGCGGATGACGGGTTGTATCCGTATGGCCCGAACCATCGTATTTTCACCTCCAACCGTCCGTCCGCTTTGTTTTCATCACCGGTAAGCGTGATTCCCATGCGCCTCAGTTCGGTCGAGACGGCTTCGTTGACCACGGTGGAGGGGGAACATCCGAGGACCCATGAACAGTCCCCCATGCGGTACCATTGTCTGGATCCGTTTCCCCGGGTTTCCAGAAACAGCTTTAATGCTCTGTCCTCCGGCAGGATGAACAGGGGGGCTTCCCCGGGCGCATAGCGGATCGACAGGTGGCAGGTCGTTCCGCAACCCCAGGACGAAATCAGGACGAGAAGAATGACGACGATCCTGTTCTTTTTATTCGTCAAGAGACGGCAACCTCCTTCGGTCGATCGCCCTTTGTCCTAAAGGGGCGCTTTGGGATAGCGGGGTTCATGATAATCCCCTTTGTAGGCCAGGGCGAAAGCCCCCAGTAATTTTTGCAGGTGCCGCGTGTTCCGCAATCCCATGTCCCAGAAATCTCTCCCCCGCATGCAGAAAATTTCGCCATGTGGAAACCCGGACCGTTCGGGATCATATGCCGAGTAGAGCCACCGGTAGGTCGAATCCACCAGGTACCACCGGTCTTCCAGGAAGACCTCGATGAAACTGTGTCCTTCGAATGGCGCCAGTGCGTCCTTTTTCCGGTTTGCGATCCAGTCCACGTTTGCCGTCAGGATCATCCTCGCGGGGATGCCCACCGCCCTGAAAAGGGTGATCTCCACCAGTGCGAAATCGCTGCATCCTCCCAGTACCCGGCTTTTGTAGAGCTCATCGGCGGTTCGTGAAAATTTCACCTCATTGAGCCATCCGTCATAGGTGAAGACCTGCCAGATTTTCCGCATGGCCTTGTACAGGCGTTCCCTCCGGTTCCTGCCTCTGATTTCGGCGGCCATGGCCCGGATCCGGGGGGTGATCCGCCCCTGTTCTCCTCCCATGAGCCAGGCCGACACATCCGGTGTCAGCGGGGTATCATGAAATTCGTTGAAATCAAATGGATATCGGCCTTCAGGACAGTATGCGCATCCCGAGACGAGAAGGATGATCAGGATTGCCGCAAGGCGGGGCCATCCCGTTTTTCCGCCAATGAAACTGAATCGATGGGGGCCCATGGGGACACCTTTTTCGGTTCGATAGATGAAACGCGTGCTTGTCGCCGTTCCCCGGTTTCCCGCGGCACGGTGTGCCGGACGACGTCAGGCGCAAGGCCCGTGCGGGACCTGGCCCTTGAACAGGCCGGAAGGATTTGAAATTGTCTCAGAAATATTGGAAGATCCTCCCTTGCGTCAAGAGAAAAGCAGGGACCGGTTTTCGTGTTGACCCTTGAATGTCATTTTATATACAAAGAGCTAATTTCAAAACATTTCGTTGCGCCGCGGCCTCATCGCAGGCGGAAGATGAGGGAAACGGCCGTTTCCGGACGGCGGCCGGATGATCGGAGAAGGCGCGTCATGGCATCTCTTAAAGACTACTTTGGTGATCGGGCATTGATCCATGGTGAA
>CAZCVB010000389.1:0-1796 GCA_964501805.1 uncultured Desulfobacteraceae bacterium
TGTCAAGGTACATGTTGCACAGGATCTGCTTTGAATAGACCAGCTTGATCCGCTCCAGCAGTTCATCGTCGGAAAGATCTTTCAGGACCGGGTTCTTCTTCCTCAACAGGGCCAGCTCCCCGGCCCTGTTCATGTTGCTCGAGGCGATCCCCAACGCCTTTGCAAGGGCATCGTCGATCTTCTTCCAGTTCCGGCTGGCGCTTTCGATCAGCATCCACCGGTTCCCCACAAGCCGCCAGGACCGGCCCGACCACCGGTCCTCCTTCAGCAGCTTGCCATCGGTCTTCAGGATCGTATAGCGCGGCGCAAAATAAAACAGAAAAAGGACGGCGATCACCACCCCCAGGACCAGGCCGAATCCAAAAAATGTTTTCTCGCGACTCATCTCATCTCCCCCCTATCTTCGTTTCCGGCGGGCCCGGTCAAATTCACGGGAGCTTCCCGGAGGGTCCGGGGCATCAGCCCTTCGGGCGCATGGGGCGATATTCGGGAACAATCTCTTTCAGCATGGAGCGGATGCCATCGGCATCCTGCTCCCGCGCGAGGGCGTCCAGTTTATCGATTTTTCCATTTAGCAGTCCAGGATCGCAGGGGGTTCCGCGGAGGACCATGATCTTTTCATGGGGCGTCTGAACGATCCCCTCCCCTTCCGTGATCAACTCCTCGTACAGCTTCTCGCCGGGCCTGAGTCCCACGTACTCGATCCGGATGTCCACGTCCGGCTCAAACCCGGAAAGCCGGATAAGGTCCCGCGCCATGTCCTCGATCCGGACCGGGGTCCCCATGTCGAGGATGAAGATCTCTCCGCCCTCGCCCATGGCGCCGGCCTGGAGAATAAGCTGGCACGCCTCCGGGATGGTCATAAAATAGCGCGTCATCTCCGGATGCGTCACCGTCACCGGCCCCCCCTTTTCGATCTGTTTGCGGAAGAGGGGCACCACGCTCCCCACGCTCCCCACCACGTTTCCGAAGCGGACGGCCATAAATTTCGTTTTCAAATCGCCGCAGGCGCTCTGGCTCTCGTTCAAAAGCTCCGCCACCCGTTTTGTCGCCCCCATGACATTCACGGGCCGCACCGCCTTGTCCGTGGAGACCAGGACGAACCGCTCCACGTGGTGTTCCCCGGCGGCCTCCATTACGTTCCGCGTACCGAAAATGTTGTTCTTCACCGCCTTCCACGGATGCGTTTCCATCATGGGGACATGCTTGTAAGCGGCCGCGTGAAACACCACGTCGGGCCGGTGCATGGAAAACGCCCACGAGAGCTGGCGGCGGTCCTGGATGTCGCCCAGGACCGAAACCACATCCACGTATGGGAAATTGGACCTGAGTTCCAGGTCGATCTCGTAAAGGGGACTTTCGGCCTGTTCAAAAAGGATGATGCCGGCCGGATGAAACCGGCAGATCTGCCGGCAAAGCTCGGACCCGATGGACCCGCCCCCTCCCGTGACCATTACCCTCGCGTTCTTCAGGTACGCCCCGATCCGGTCTTCCTCCAGGCGAATGACCTCACGGCCCAGGAGGTCCCGGTAGGCCACGTCCCGGATCGCCTTGACCGTGACCTTCCCGTTGATCAGTTCCCCCATGCCGGGAACGGTCTTGAACGGCACGCCGCTCGCTTCGCATCTGGATACGATTTCCCGCATCCGCGCACCGCTCACGGAGGGGATGGCGATGAGAATCTCCTGGGCCTTCAGCTTATCCGCCAGCTCCCCGAGTTCATCAACCCCCCCGGCCACCGGGACACCATGGATCTTCCGGCCCTGTTTTCCGGGATCATCATCCACGAACCCCAC
>CAZCVB010000390.1:0-1784 GCA_964501805.1 uncultured Desulfobacteraceae bacterium
CGACGAGGCGATTGGCCCATCAAGCTATCGCCTTGAGGCGATAGTAGTTGACTCGCCATAGCCGGAAGACAACACCACATAATCGGATCAGGCCGCCATTATGGATCCCGCCCGTCTGATTCCCGTCCCCGATGCCCTTTCCGTTCCCATGGAAGATGAAATGCACCATCCCGGTATCCTGGAAAGTCCGGTCGCCGGGAGGAGGGCGTGGACCCCCGATCCGGGGAAAAACCCTTGACAACCGGGGAACGGAAAATATAGGATAAAAAATATCCTATTAATCTTATTGGAGAGAAGTACGGTGCGGATCACGAGAGCGGGCGAATACGCCGTGCGCTGTGTCCTCTACCTTTCGATGCGGGAGCGCGCGGGGGTTGTCGGTCGGCGGGAGATTGCGAAGGCAATGGAGATCCCCGATCAGTTCCTGGGGAAGATCGCCCAGCAGCTGGCCCGCTCCGGTTTCATCGAGATCGTCCAGGGCGCCCGGGGCGGGTACCGGCTCCTGAAACCTCCTTCCCGGATCACGCTCCTGGACGTGGTGGAATCGGTCACGGGGACCATTTTCCTGAACGATTGCGTGATGAAGCCGGATGCCTGTTCCAGGAGTTCCGCGTGCGCCATCCACCGGGTATGGGAGAAGGCCAGGGATCAGTTGCGTCAGACCCTTCGGGAGGCCACCTTTAAGGAACTCGCGGATGCGGAGACGTGCATGACGCACCTGTCCGATCCCCCGGGACGAAGCCGGAATCCTTTTCAGGTGCTGCATTAATATGGTCCGGTAACCCATAACCGTCACACCGACATTCGGGGAAGGAGGTTTGTTCATGGACGTGTTGTTTCTCTCAAGACTTCAGTTCGCTGCGGCCACTTTTTTTCATTTCCTGTTTGTGCCGCTGACCCTGGGCCTGTCGGTCCTGGTGGCCATCATGGAGACCCGGTACGCGCGGACGAAGGAGGAGGTTTATCTCAGGATGGTCAAGTTCTGGGGGAAGCTCTTCCTGATCAATTTTGCCGTGGGTATCGTCACCGGCATCACCCTTGAATTTCAGTTCGGCACCAACTGGTCCCGGTATTCCCAGTTCATGGGCGATATCTTCGGCTCTCTCCTGGCCATTGAGGCCCTGGGCTTTTTCTTCCTGGAATCGATCCTCCTGGGGGTCTGGATCTTCGGGTGGAAAAAGATTTCCTCCAAGGCCCACGCCATCGTCATGTGGCTGATCGCCTTCGCTTCCACCGGATCGGCCGTGTGGATCCTGACCGCCAATGCCTGGATGCAGCATCCGGTGGGATACGTGATACGGAACGGCCGGGCCGAGTTGTCCAGTTTCGCCGCCGTGGCCTTGAACAAGTTCGGGATCCTGATGTTTTTTCATACGGTGAGCGCCGCCTATATCCTGAGCGCCTTCTTCGTGATGGGCATCAGCGCCTATCACCTCCTCAGGAAACAACACGTGAACCTCTTTACCCGTTCCTTTCGCATCGCCCTTGTTTTCGGACTGATCTTTTCCTTTTTCGAGGTCTTCGAGGGACATATTCATGGCGGCGACCTGGCGGAAAAACAGCCCACCAAGCTGGCGGCCATGGAATCCCACTGGGAGACGGCCCGGCGGGCCCCCATCTACCTGTTCGCGATGCCCGACGAGGCCCATGAAAGAAACCGCCACGGCGAGTATCTCGAGTGGAAGCGGAAGGCGGAAGAAGGCCGGGAAAGAAGGGGCCGCCGGGAACAGGGGCGCCAATGGATGTCGAACGGTTGATCACAGGAGGAGTTTTATGAAAAAAGT
>CAZCVB010000391.1:0-1784 GCA_964501805.1 uncultured Desulfobacteraceae bacterium
CGTCGCCCCATCCCCAGATCATCCGTTCGTGAAAGGTGGGCATGATCTTCCGCCGTTTCCCCAGAAACGCGCCATCGGCGTCGAATATCAGCTGGGTATTGTAAAGGGTCCCCCCTTCCCGCTCGTTGACCCCGAGCACGACCACCGTTCCGGCGCCTTTCGCCGCCTTCCCCACCGCGTCGGTGACCGGTCCGGGAACGTCCACCGCCTCCTCGTATAGTTTCCGGTGACGCTCCGCGATCACCGCCGGCGGCTCCAGCCAGGCGAAATAGGGATAGGAAGGGATACATGTCTCCGGGAAGACGACCAGGCGGATATCCTCCCGGCCGCACGCCGCGATCCGTTCCAAGACCTTTTCCGTGGTGCCGTCCCGGTCCATCCATACGGGCGACATCTGGACCGCCGCGACCTTGAATACATGGTCACGCTTCTCCATGGGCAAGCGCTCCTTTCCCTTCCCACATGGCCAGGAAAATCCGGCGCAGGTCGGACTCCGTGCACGCGCACGGCAGGGTAAACATATTGGGATCCCGGCTCGCAAGGCAAACCAGGCTGTCCAGTCCCTCCTTCATCCGATCAAGGGAGATCCCCGCTTCATGGAGGCTCAACGGCTCCCCGATCTCCCGAGACAGATTCCGGATTTTTTCCACAAGGGCGTAAACATTCTCCCTGGAAGACCCCTTGTCGATCCCCACGAATCCGGCCGCGACGGAGAGCCGTTCCACCGGATCGGCGGCACCCGAAGGGACCTGCGCCGTCAGGATATATTCAAGGGAAAATGGAAGGGCCACGCCAACGGCCCGGCCGTGGGGCACGTGGAAAAAGGCGCCCACGGAATGGGCGAGGGCGTGGGAAAGACCGGTATTGCTGTTGCCGAAACCCAGCCCCGCGATGGTGGCGGCCAGTTGCATCTTTTCACGCGAAACAAGATCGTCCCCCTGCCGACAGGCGGCGGGAAGCCACTCAAAGGCCATCTTCATGGCGGTCAGGCAGAGACCGTCGCTGAACGCGTTCCGCTGTTTCGAGATGAACCCGTCGATCGCATGTCCCAGGACATCCACGCCCGTCCCCGCGGTGAGACCGGGCGGCATGGAAACGGTCAGCTTCGGCTCCAGCACCGAGATATCCGGCACCATTTCGTTGTTGGCCAGCACGATCTTTTTCCGCCGGGCCGTATCGGTGAGCACGGCCACCCACGTCACATCGGCGCCCGTGCCGCTGGTGGTGGGAACAGCGATGAATGCGGCCTTTCTGCGCAGGTTCAGGGCGAGCTTGGGGATGATGGGCCGGTCCCGGAGGTCGGGTCTTTCGTAGAAGACCCACGCGGCCTTTGCCGTATCAATGGCCGATCCGCCCCCGAAACCGATGACCCATCGGGGTCCCGTCTCCAGGAGGACTTCAGCGGCCGACTGAGCCACCTCCACGGAGGGATCCGGCTCGGCCCCGTCCCACACACGGACATCAACTCCGGCTGCCGCTACCGCGTCAACCACCGCCTTGCTGTGAGGCGCCATGGCCCGGTCCGTGATCAGCACGGCACGGCCTCCCTTCCCTTCCAGTTCGCGGCCCAGCCGCTTCAGGGCGCCCTCGCCGAAAATCACTTTCGGACTCAGAAAATACGGCATCCACCCCTCCTTTTTCTGTAATCATTTCCCTGATAAAGCCGGCTCATGTTTTCTCTGAGACAGACTAGACTATAGGAGAGCACCGCCGGGGTGTCAAGGAAACCGGGGGGCCCGGAAGATCACCCTGCGGGCCGTGTCTTCCGTGACGCGCGGGGTCGG
>CAZCVB010000392.1:0-1771 GCA_964501805.1 uncultured Desulfobacteraceae bacterium
CTGTTCCGGTCCCGGGTCCGGGAATTCCCGTCCCAGCCAGGGTTTTTCCCTGAGCCCGTCGGCATAGCGGACAGGCCCGCCCAGGCGGACATGGAGGGCCCCCGCCGCAAAGGCCTCTGCATGCGCCGAATTCGGGGAAGCATGTTTCATCCGGTCCCTCAGGCCTGTTCGGACGCCGTCCAGCGGATGGAGGCCGGTGAGGCAGGCCCCTGCAAAAAGGAAAAGGAAAGAAAGACGGGCCGGGACGAAATTCATGACGTCATCCAGCCGGGCGGCCGCCCGGCCGAACGCCCGGTAGGCGGGGGTCCGATACCCCACCATGGAATCAAGCGTACTGGTCACCTTGAAGGCCAGCATGAAGCCGACCGCCGTTATCACCGGAGAAACACCTGTCACCCCCCCCAGCGCCCCTCCCAGGGCATACCAGAAAACCGGGGACAAAAATCCGTCCACGAAATTCTCGGCCAGGGTCTCCGTTGCCGCCCGGCTGATTCCGGGTCCGTCCAGAGAGAGGGCATCCCTCCCCACCACCTTCCCCACGGCCTCGCGCGCCCCTGCCGGGTCGCCCGCACAAAGTCGCTCCATCACAAAGGAAACATGACGAAAGAGGTCTGTCAGGGCGAGACATGAATAGCACAAAAACAGATCAACGAGGATGCCCGCCGTCGGCTGGATACGGTGAAGGAGGAAGCGCGTCATTCCGTAAAGCCCCAGGGACGCGCCCTGGATCAGTATCACCAGGATGATCCCGCCCGTCCCCCCGTCGAGTCCACACCCACGCAGGATCCGCTCCACGCAGACGATACCGCGGCCGATGAGGCGGACCGGGTGCCCCCTGTACCGGGGATCCCCGATCAGGACATCCAGGAGAAAGGAGACGAGGAGGACCACCGGCAGCTCCGGCATGCTCAACTCCCCGTAAAGGATGCAAAAAGGGAGAGGAGGCGCTCGTTTTCCTCGGCCCTTCGCAGTCCCATCCGGAAGAAACCCGTTTCGAGCCCTGGGAAATTCCGGCAGTCCCGCACATAGACGCCGTGAGACAGAAGATGGCGCAACAGGTCATCCAGGTCCCGGGTGCGGCGCCACTGGCACAGGATAAAATTGGCACGGCCGGAAAACGGCCGGATTCCTTCAATAGCCGCCAGTTCCTGAAGCAACCGCTCTCGCTCCATCCGGGTAAACTGCCGGGTCATCTCATCGTAATCGTTACATTCCAGGAGAAGGGGCGCAATACGATCCGATATGGCGTTGACGGTCCACGGTTCCTTTGCCTCTCTCAGGCGGGAGATGGTTTCAGGCGCGCCCGCGATACCGCCCAGGCGAAGACCGGCCAGGGCATAAAACTTGGTCAGGGAGTGGATGATCAGGAGATTGCGCCGGGGTTTTTCAAACAGGAGACTCTGCTGCTCCCAGTCCTCCATGAACTGGATAAAGGCTTCGTCGATCAGGAACCATGTTTCCGGAAAGGTCTCCGCAAGATCCAGCACCGTTTCCTTTGGAACCAGGGCGCCGGTAGGATTGTTGGGACGCCCCATGAAGACGGCGTCCACGCCGCCAAGCATGGCGGCCAGGGAATCCCCGTCCGGGGCGGAGAACCCGTCCTCCGGGGAAAGGGGGATCCGTGTCACGGCGGCGCCCGCCAGCACGGCGGCCCGCTCATAATCATGGTAAGAAGGGATGAACACGGCCACGCGTTCCGGCCGGAGGATCCTCGGTGCCAGGTAGATCATCTCGGTGGAACCGTTCCCTGCCAGAAATCCGGCGGCCGCGA
>CAZCVB010000393.1:0-1768 GCA_964501805.1 uncultured Desulfobacteraceae bacterium
TGTAGGCCCAGGCATCCACCAGGTCCTTCACCTGGAACAGGCGGGACAGGAAACGAAGGGACCGCTCCCTGACCGAAAGTCTCAGCAGGTAAACAGCGCAGCCCGCCAGGAACAGGTCCGGTATCCACATGCCGACGGCCGGAGAGATCACCCCGGTTTCACAGACGCTCCGCATCCCGGAAAGGCACATGTAATAGCATAGGAAGACAACCAGGCTCACCCCGATGCCCTCGGACCGGCCCCGGCTTTTCATCTGGGACCCCAGCGGCGCTCCGATGATTCCCATGAAAAAGACCGCCACAGGGATGGAAAACATCTGCACCAGGTCGATCATCATCCGGTTCCGCCGGGTATCCGACGCGGGCAGCAACCCGATGTTCCGCCGCAATTCGCCGAAAGACATCTCCTTCGGGTCCCTGCGCCGGGACGAAAGGGCGGCCATGATGTCCCTCAGGCCGACATTCAGATGATACGTATCGAAATCGATGGTCCGGACGGATTTAAGCCCACTTTCCACCACCAGGATGGTGCCTTTGCGGAACTGAAGCGTGATGCTCCGCTCCCGGGGATGAGTGAAGATCCGCCCCTCTTCGGCCACGATGGTGTGGGTGACCTTCGGATCCCTCCCGTCCACCACGAAAACATCCTTCATGGTCCGGTCACTGCTGGAGAAGCCGTTCACGAAAAAATAGACGTCGTGAAAGGGCGAGGAGAAAACCCTTTCCCTGAGCCCGAGATCGGCCTTGGTCTCGGCGATCCGGAACAGCAGGTCCTTGAAGGAGCGGTTGCCCCAGGGCACGGCCACGATGCTGACGGCGAGGCCGATGGCAAGGCCCGTAATGGAGAGGATGATCACCGGGGGAAGCATCTGGTAAAGACTGACGCCCGATGATTCCAGGGCGATAATTTCGCTATCCGACGATAGGCGCAGAAAGGCCACCACCACCGCGATCAGGGCGGCCGCCGGCAACGTGAACATCAGGATATCAGGCAGCAGGCACAGAATCATCCCGACGGCCCGCCCCGGATGAACCCCCCTGTCCACGATCAGTTCCATGATCGAAAGCATCTTCGTGGTCAGAACGATAAAGACCGATACAAAAAGGGAGGCCAGGAAGACCGGCCATATCTCGTTTATAATATATTTATGGAGTATCGGTTTGATGACCGAAGCCGTCATGGCGGAACCATTAAAAACGCCCGGGAACCGGCCGTCCACGACCCGGTTTCCCCTGCCGCCGCAGGCGTCTTTGCAGCAGTTTGAATGTCATCATGCACGGTGTGGGAACCATGTAAAGGAGGAGCGGCCGAAAGAGGTATGCACGGTACCACCAGGGCCTTCCGCCCGAACAGATATAATGCACCAGGATTTTCATCTCACACCGGCGCGCGGCCCGGTTTTTTCTGGCCATCTTTTTCCAGTCCACCCGCAGGTCCACAAGGGGCTCCGGCAGATTGGCCAGATGAAAATGCCGCGAGACCCTGAGCCACAGGTCATAATCCTGGGCATATTTCCAGACGGGCCGGTACAGGCCGACCCGCTCGAAGACCTCCCGGCGGAGCATCACGGAGGAATGGATAAATGGATTGCACCGCAACAGCGCCTTTTGCAGGGCGTAGTTCGTGGTGGGCCGATGCCACGTACCGAGAACGGCGCCCTTTGAGTCGATTTCACGGCACCAGGTTCCCAGAAGCCCCACCCCGGGATGCCGGTCGAGAAAGGCCGCCTGCCGGGCCAGGCGATCCGGATGCGAGACGTCGTCGCCAT
>CAZCVB010000394.1:0-1768 GCA_964501805.1 uncultured Desulfobacteraceae bacterium
CGTCCGTATCCACGTTGTTGTACTCGTACCGGAGATTGAAGAGGGCGTCTTTCCTGAAAAGCCATATCCATGAGATATAGGCGTCCAGCCCGTTGGAGTCCCGGTCGTCGTCCGGGTCCAGGACGGGCGGAAGATAGGCGTTGCGGTCCCACCCGACAAAGATGTCGATCATGTGGTTTTTGTGAAAGGTCTTCCGGAACAGGGGGCCGATGTTGAGATTCTGGACGTAGTCCTTATAGCTGGGGTTCCGCACCATGATCAGGCTGTAGCTGGCGGCCAGGTTGAGGGCGAAGTTGCCGAAGTCGTAGCCCGGATAGACGGCGATGCTGTTCCCATAGGAGTCGTGCGTGTGGACGTTCCGCCTGTGGAGACTCGACTGGAATGTGTATTGGGCGTTGAACAGCCAGGGAGATTTGAGCATGGGCATGTAATCCACCCGGAAAGACGAGTTCAGCACGCCGCTCGCGTCATGGGTGCCCGGCGCGGAGAGGGCGTCGTTGCTCGGTTCCAGCACCAGGTTGGTGTCGTACTGGCCGAACATGCCCACGGTGAACCGAAAGGGGCGTTCCAGATGGATCCGCCGGGCCACGAGATCCTCGTACTGCCGGGCGAAACCGGCCAGGTCGGTCTGCGGATTGTAGCGAATGGCCGCCGCGAACCGTTCTTTCGCCTTTTTCAGGTCCCGTTCCCTCACATAGCACTGGGCGATCTGGAATTCCGCGGACTGGGCATAGGCGGGATCCAGGGATTTGGATTGTTCAAACGCCCGGATGGCCTCGCGGTTTTTTCCTTCCCTCTGGAGGAGCATCCCCTTGAGGAAGGCGATCTTGGCGGGAAAAATTTTCTCCGTTTCAGCGACCTTGATCCATTTTTTTGCCTCGTCCAGTGCGGCCTTCCCCGGGATCCGGTAAAGTACGTCCACCAGTTCCACCAGGGCCTCCTTGATCCGGGGGGCGAGGGTGACCGCGTCCCTCAGGTTTTCCGCCGCCTTCGGGTAATCCATCACCTGTTTATAGGCCAGCCCCAGGAAAAAGGCGGCCCGGGTGGACCGGGGATCCTCTTTCCTGGCCTTCTGCAGGATGTCAACGGCCTCCTCGTAATTTTCCTGCCTGTATTGGTCGATGCCCTGCATGAGAAAGGAACCCCCGGCAAGCGTGCCGGAAGGAAACGCGAGGATCAGGGAGAACAGGACCGGGATGAACCACCACACTTTCAATTTCATGGAAACCTCCTCTGACAACCGGTTGGAAGACCGGGGCCGGCTGGATCTTTAATCCGCCGGAGGCGGAAGGGTTTCAACCTCCGCTTCCGGCAATGTTCTAATGTCTCTGCAATATCCCGCTTCTTTTTTAGCGGGATCATTCATCCATCGCCCGTCGCGTGTTGAGGGCCTTGTCTCGTCGGGTGCGCGTCCCCACAAACGGCCTGCACCTGTTTCGGGAAAACAACCCTTGATTTCAACCCGTTGGAAGATTCTCCGGAACCCGCGCCCCGGAAAGAGAATAAAACCGGACTGACTAAAAAGTTTATAACAAAAGCCGTGAAGAGGGAAGAAAAAAATGAAGCATTTGACGGCATAAGGCTTTTGCCCTATATGTAGTTCCCATATGGATAAAATCGTTCCGGGCCGGCCGGTGTATCCTGCTGATTCGGGGCCGTTTTTTTGAGGCTCCGGGGGAGGACGGCCGCCCGGGCGGGGAGGGGGAATCGAAGAAATGCCGGGAGATATGCGGGAATTATTCAGAAAAATACCGGGGGTCGACCGTCT
>CAZCVB010000395.1:0-1754 GCA_964501805.1 uncultured Desulfobacteraceae bacterium
GGGGAAAAGGTGCGGATCTCCTGCGTATGAAAATCTTTTCCGAGCGGTACGGGTTCAGGATCGAGATGTCCTCCGCCCGATGCCGTTTCATTCCAAATGAAACCGACCTCTGCCCCGGACGCATCAGCGCCTGTAAATATTGCACGGTCCGGGAAGATTGCCTGGCCTCCGGCGGCACCACCTTCTCGCTATATTTTCCGCCTGCATGATTCCGCCGGGTCTCCTCCTGTCCCCGAGTTCGGGAGAAAATCGAACATGGATCCAACATCCGATTATTCCAACCAGAAAAAAGAGAAGACGAGGAGGGAAAAACACCCGGATGCAGCCGGTCCACGGCCGGATGAACAACGCTACCGGGAACTCTTTGAACATTCCCGGGACGCCGTGGCCATCACCGACCGCTACAACCGGGTCATCGAGGCGAACCAGGCGGCGCTGGACCTCTTCGGCTATACGCGGGAGGAGATGGAAGGCTTCGACTTCCAGAATTTCTACGCCCACCCGCAGGACGCGCTCAGATTCCTGGCCGCCGTGACAAAATCGGGCGCTGTCAAGGATTACGAGGTGATCCTCCGCAAAAAGGACGGCACGCGCATGGATTGTCTCTTTACCGTGAGCACCCGGTATGGACCGGACGGCAGCGTCGAGGGATACCAGGGGATCATCCGGGATATCAGCGACCGGAAACGCGCCGAGCGCGCCCTGCGCGAAAACCGGGAGCTGTTCAGGTCGCTTGCCGAAGACGCTCCCTTCGGAATCTCCATTATGGGCTCCGACGGGCGGTTCAAGTATTTCAACCGGAAATTCCTGGAAATCTTCGGTTACTCCGGCAACGATCTCCCCGATAAAGAGACCTGGTTTCAAAAGGCCTACCCGGACGAAAAATACCGGCAGATGGTAGCGGATATATGGCATAAAGACCGTGAAAAAAAGATGGTGCCCGGAGAATTGAAGGACCGGATATTCATGGTTCGGTGCAAGAACGGCACGGACAGGGTCATTCATTTCAGGTCCATTGCCATGAGGCACGGGGACGAATTCATCACATACGAAGACATAACGGCCCATGCACGGGCGAAAGAGGCGCTACAGGCCAGTGAGCAACGCTACCGGCTCCTGGTGGAAAACGCCCTTTTCGGACTCTTTGTCATGGAATTTCCTTTCGGCCGCGTCATTTATTTCAACAGGTGCCTTCGGGAGATGTTCGGCTATGGTCCTGAAGAGGTCCTGGACATAACGATCTGGGACCTCATCCACCCGGACGACCATACCAGAGCGAAAAAACGTCTGGAAGACAAGATGAACTCGGAACCCCCTCCCGTCGATACCGCCACCTATACGGCCATCCGGAAGGACGGCTCGGTTTTCCGGATGGAGGTCCATTCCTGGCCCACGACTTACGAGGGAAGGTCTGTGTTACAGGGCGTGGTCCGGGACGTGACGGAGACGGAACGGCTGGAGCGGAGACTGAGGGAGGCCCAGAAGCTGAAGGCCATCGGCACCCTGGCCGGCGGGATCGCCCACAACTTTAACAACCTGCTCATGGCCATCCAGGGGAATGCATCCCTGGTCCTCCTCAACACGGATCCGGATCATCCGGACCACCAGCGGTTGAAAAATATTGAAAAACATGTCCAAAAGGGAGCAACGCTTACCCGACAGCTCCTGGGCTTTGCCCGGAGCGGAAAATACAGGGCCAGGGACACGGACTTGAATCCTCTCGTGATGCAGAATCTCGAAATGTTCGCCGCCAC
>CAZCVB010000396.1:0-1737 GCA_964501805.1 uncultured Desulfobacteraceae bacterium
CGCAGATCGCTTTCCCCACTTGATACCCCATGGACCGCAGGATAAGGCGCGCCGCGTCGTCTCCGTTTTCCGCCCGCGCTTCCACCTCCCGGATATCGTGGGTACCCAGGTAGGAAAAGACCCCGCCCCGCGAAAAAAGGAGCCGGTCCAGTTCATCCCTTGAATACCGTCCGGAAAAGCAGAGATCCAGGACCCCTTGAAGGGGGAGCGCCCCGGAGCGCCGGGGAGTGAGCGGACCCTCTCCCAGGCCGTGGGTCCCGTCGACGATCCGGCCCTCCACGTGGGCCCCCACGGTGATTCCCCCGCCCAGGTGGGCCACCACGAACCGCCCGCTCCGGTATGGGATCCCGAGTGCGCGCGCGGCCCTCCCGGCGGCCGATTTCTGGTTCAGGACATGGAACGCCGCCCGCCGCTCGATCCCTTTCAGCCCCGAGATCCGGGCGAGGGGACCCAGTTCATCGGCCACGGGGGCATCATATATCATGGCCGGGATGCCGTAATCCCCGGCGATCCGCCTCGCCGTCTCCGGCCCGGTGTTGCAGGGATGCCACCCGTATGTCCCGGCACGGAGATCCCGGATCATGGCATCCGACACGGCAAAGGCGCCGCCCTCGATGGGCCGCGTCAGCCCGCCCCGGCTCACCACCAGGTCCAGCCCCGTCACACTCCCCGGGTGACGCGCCACGATACGGTTTACCGCATCGTGATGAAAACGGCGCCATTCGTCGTATCCGTGAAGCCCGGCGATGTCTTCCGGCGAATGCGCCGCGGTCTCCCTGAAAAGGGCCTGCCGCTCCGTAAAAACCCCCACCTTGGTGGAAGTGGAGCCGGTATTGATGAGCAGGATCTTCGGCATGGACGGGATCCTCAAAGGAGACCCAGATACAGGTTGACGGGCCAGGACGACGGCGGCTCCAGCAGGGTGCGGACAACCACGGGGACCGGGCTTCCAAGGAGTACGCCGCCCCCCCGGGCATCCCCGAACCAGGAGAGAAACTGGGCCGTGAGATGGGCCGACGCCAGGTCCGGAAAAAGGTACACGTCCACGTCTCCGGGCACCGGGCTTTTCACGCCCTTGTGCCGGGCCGCGGCGGCGGATTCGGCATTGTCCATGGCCAGGGGGCCCTCGATGACGGCGTCCCCGAACTGGCCGCGGTCGGACATCTTGGAAAGGATGGCCGCGTCCAGGGTGGAGGTCAGGGCCGGATTCACAAGTTCAAGCGCGGAAAGGGCCGCGACCCGGGGACACCGGATTCCGAGGGCGCGGGCGAGCCGGATCACGTTTTCGGCGATACCGATCTTTTCCCGGATACCGGGGGATTCATGGATCAGGGTGTCGGTAAGGACCATCAGCCGTCCGTCCCCGGGGGCCGCCCTCACCGTTGCATGGCTCAGGACGCGCCCTTTTTCGGCTGTCGGTCCCAGGAGAGAAAAAAAACCCCCGTCCAGGGGTCCCGTATCCATCCACACGTCCGCATCTCCCCTTTTCACCCGGTGAAAGGCCTCCGCCCTGGCCTCCGGAACGGCCGCGTCCACACGGTCCCGGACGGCAACCGTTTCCCAAGGAGAGAGCTCCCGGCCCAGGGCGGTCGCCGTCACCCGGCCTTTATCCCGGGCGTCTTGCACGGCGCACAGGGCCTCCGGGTCGTGAGGCCCGGAAATCACCAGCCGTTTCGCGGGGGTCCTTTCCGAAAGCGCCCGCAGGGCATTGAAATCAATCCCCATGCGGCCTCCCTT
>CAZCVB010000397.1:0-1719 GCA_964501805.1 uncultured Desulfobacteraceae bacterium
CTCGGCCTCCATCCCCCACCGGGCCGCCGCCGTCCGGATCCCGTGCGCCAGGACATCTCCGATCCCTTCCCGCCGCGCCGTCTCTTTCAGTAAGCGGGCGATCCGATCGGTCCGGCCGTAATCGATATCAAACGGAACCCTGCCGCGACGGGCGGCCTCGATGGTGAATGCCGCGAGGTTCCCGGCCGTGATGGTGTCGAGCCCCAGGCGGTCGCAGATATCGTTCAGGTAGGCGATATCTTCGATGCGCGCCACCTCGCAGAGCCCGCCGAATGCGTAAATGGTCTCGTATTCGGGCCCCTCGAGCCGGAGTCCCCGGTAGGGCCCTTCCTTTACGGTCGCCAGCCGTCCACAGGCCACGAAACACTTCAGGCAGGCATGGGGGCGGACGTCAAGACGTTTGTGGAGGGCCGCGGCATTGATCTTTTCCCTGTGCGCCGCCCGGCCCCGGTGCCAGTAGCGGGTGGGAAAGCTTTCCACCGCGTCCAGGATATCCACCATCATGGCGGTTCCCAAACGCTTGTAGGCACTTACCCCCTTGTCCGCCCTGAAACGTCCCGCGAATTCCCGTGCATAATTTGAAACATATTCCGGGTCGGCCATCTCCTTTTTCCGGTTTCCCCAAAAGGCCACGGCCTTCACCTTCTTGGAGCCCATGACCGCGCCCACCCCGGTGCGCCCGGCGCTTCGCCAGTAGTCGTTTTCGATCACCGCGAACCGCACCCGGTTCTCACCGGCCGGCCCGATGCAGACAACGCCGCATTTTCCGGCATGGGCGCGATGCCGCCGGATCCAGGACCGGACCCGGTCCTCGCTTTCAAAGGTATCCAGGCCCCAGAGATCCCCGGCTTCATGGAACAAAACACCCTCCGGAGAAATCTCGATCCAGACCGGAGAGGATGACGCCCCGTGCATCATGAACAGGTCGAAACCGGTCCGGGACATGTATTCGGCGGCCGTGCCGCCGGCATACGACTCGGCGTAGAGACCGGTAAGGGGCGATTTGGTATAGACGCCGTATCGGCAGGATCCCCAGACAGGGCTCCCCGTCAGGGGACCCGTTGCAAAGATCAGGTGGTTTCCGGGCGACAGAGGGTCCACTCCGGGTGGATTGCGTTCAAAGAGCAGACGGGAGGCCAGCCCTTTCCCGCCAAGGCATTCGCTCAGGACTTCATCCGAAACGGCGACCTCACTGAAAGATTCCCTGTCCAGGTCGATATCCAGGATTTTTCCAAAAAATCCCTTCATGGTGGCGATCCCCGTATCATGATCTCCGGATCCCGCCCTTTATGCCGCGTCAGGGGGAACCCGGGTTTCCCTGAAAAATTCTCGCTCAATGGCCGCAATAATCCTTACTTAACGGTCCGGCCGCCTCACAAAGGCCAGCGGGGGCGGGGGTTGTTTTTAAACGGTCCTGCTGATGGCTTGCAAAGATCAGGGCAGTGGGCACGAGGAAGGGACGGCTTCGCTTAAACGAACAGGAACGGTCATTCCCGGAAAGTCCCTTCCACGGGCCCACGTTCGATTATGAAGGATTAGGACCGTTTAAAAACAATGCCCGGCTCCGCTGGCCGGTTGCAATCTTCGCAATGGACGGTCATACAGGGTGTTTTCATTGAAAGCCTTGACGCTCCGGCACTGAAATATACGAGATTTCTGTCGGCTCAGGGCTTGCAGAGGCTTCGCCTGCAGAATTCGATGGTGGCTTTTTTCATCCCC
>CAZCVB010000398.1:0-1717 GCA_964501805.1 uncultured Desulfobacteraceae bacterium
TCCGTGCGTCCAACGGCCTGGAGCCGGACATTGATCAGTTCCAGCTCCGCATCGGGCATGGCGTAGCCGTAAAGGGTATCGTGGGTGCGATGGAAGAGGTCCGCCAGTTCCCTAAGGTCCCGGTCCCGGACGTCTCCCGATTCAGACATGGGGAGGGGAACGTTGACCTCGTTGAACTGCCCCAGATATCTCACGTCAACGGTGAAGCGCATTTCCGAGCGTTCAAGCGGGGTCCCTTCGGT
Source organism: uncultured Desulfobacteraceae bacterium (assembly GCA_964501805.1). GTDB lineage: Bacteria > Desulfobacterota > DSM-4660 > Desulfatiglandales > Desulfatiglandaceae > CAZCVB01. Next base: position 243 of record CAZCVB010000398.1, read on the forward strand.
CTCGAGCGTGGCCCGGGCCTCATCCATGAGATGACGGCAGATCCCGTTGACCCGGTCCCTGTCAAGACGCTGGAACTCGGTGGTGTAGGTATGGACGTAGTCATGTTTCAGGTCGCTCATGAGCATCCCGGACGCGCAAAAGACCGAGGATCCCCTGGGAACGATGATCAATGGGATATCCTGGTCCTTGGCGATCATGGCCGCATGGATGGGTCCGGCACCGCCGGCCACCACGAGTGCAAAATCCCGCGGGTCATGCCCTTTTGCCACGGAGACCAGGTTGACGCCCGAGGCCATGTTGATGTTGATCATGTTGTATATGCCGGCGGCCGCCTCCATGAGACCGATCCCGAGCTTGTCGGCAATCCCCCGCACCGCCTTCTCGGCCGCGGAGTAGTCCAGCGCCATGGCGCCTCCGTGAAAATAATTGGCGGAAAGATACCCGAGGATCAGGTCGGCATCGGTGACCGTGGGGTCCGTCCCTCCCTTGCCGTAGCAGGCCGGGCCGGGGTCTGCACCCGCGCTTCCGGGACCTACCTGGAGCATGCCCGCCGCGTCCACGGAGGCGATGCTGCCGCCGCCCGCCCCGATGGTCTCTATGTAGAGTGTCGGGAGCGCGATCCGGTATCCCCCGATATCTCCCTCCGTGGTAATGGCGGGCTCGCCGTTCTTGATCAGGCAGACATCGAAACTGGTTCCCCCCATGTCCACGGTAATGAGGTTGTCCAGCCCATGAATGCCGCCGATGAGCTGCCCGGCAACAGGTCCGCCCGCCGGCCCCGAGAGGAGGGTGTTTGCGGCGAAACGGCTGCTCATTTCGGGGGACATGACGCCGCCGTTTGACTGCATGATCAGGAGGGTTCCTTCGAATCCCTTCTCCAGAAGGGCTTTTGCCAGATTTTTCAGGTAGCCGGAAAGGATGGGGCCCACGTAAGCGTTGAGGGCGACCGTGCTGTTCCGTTCATAGACCCGGACCTGGGGGATGATTTCACTGGAAAGCGAGATGTATTTGTCGGGAAACGCGGTCCGAAGGGCCTCACCCACGGCGGCCTCGTGGGACGGATTGGCAAACGAAAACAGAAAACTGACGGCAATGGCCTCGTACCCGTTCCCGCCGATGCGCCGGGTAATCTCTTCCAGCCTTTCAGTATCAAGGGGGACGCGTTCCTTCCCCTCGCAGTCGACCCGTTCATCAATGGTAAAAATATCCCTCCTGCGGATAAAAGGGGAAGGCGGGTTGTAGCGGGAATCATACTGGCGGTCCCTGAGGCCTCTCCGCATGTTAAGGATGTCCCGGAATCCGGCGGTGGTGATAAAGGCCGTCCGGGCGCCGGTCCGGGTCAGGACCGCATTGGTGGTGATGGTGGTGCCGTGAACGATCCGCTTCAGGTCCTTCATGAAATCTTCCAGACCGGTGTTGAGAAACCGCGCGATTTTATTGAACCCGTCCATGACCCCGATGGACGGGTCTCCGG
>CAZCVB010000399.1:0-1707 GCA_964501805.1 uncultured Desulfobacteraceae bacterium
GTCCCCTGCGATTTTCTCAGTCGCCTGCCGGACCGGGATATACGAAAGATCCGGGCCGCCGACATCACGGGGGTTTCACTGGTGGCCGGGGTGGCCATGATACTGATTGCCCTGTCCTTCGCATTGCGCTATGCGGAGCACTATCTGCTTGAATTCGCCGGTCAGCACATCATGCGGGACATCCGTCTCAAACTGTTCCGCAGGGTCCAGGCCCACGCCGTGTCATTTTTTGACCGGAATCCCGTCGGCCGTCTGGTCACCCGCCTGACAAACGACGTGGAGAATCTCAATGAGATGTTCAAATCGGTTATCGTGACCCTGATGAAGGACTTTTTCATCCTCATCGGCATTCTCGGGATCATGCTTTACATGAACCTGAGGCTTGCGCTGGTGTGTGTCGCGCTGTTTCCCGTCATTTTCGGAATCACCCTGCTTTTCAGTACCATGGCCAGGGATGTCTTCCGGGAACTGCGGGCCGCCGTGGCCCGGATCAACACCTTTCTTCAGGAGCGCATCACAGGCATGCAGATTATCCAGCTCTTTGTCAGAGAAACCCATCACATGGATATTTTTTCCAGACTGAATCATGAAAATTATCTGGCAGGCATGAAACAGGTCCGGATTTTCGCTGTTTTCATGCCGATCATGGAGTTTATCTCGTCATTTGCCGTGGCCCTGCTCATCTGGTACGGAGGCTCGGCTGTCAGGGGAGAGGCCGTTTCCCTGGGCACCCTTGTCGCGTTTATCAGCTACATTCAGATGTTTTTCAAACCGATCCGGGATATCTCGGAAAAATACAACATTATGCAGTCGGCAATGGCCTCCATGGAACGAATATTTGAATTCATGGATCACAGGGAAGAAATCCCGGAACCCGAGTCGCCGCAGCTCCCCCCTTCCATACAGGGACACATTGTGTTTGAGAAGGTTTCCTTTGCCTACCGGAAAGGTCGTCCCGTGTTGAAGGATGTCTCCTTTGAGGTAAAACCGGGTGAAACCGTTGCCGTAGTCGGTGCCACGGGCGCCGGGAAAACCACGATCGTCAATCTCCTGGGCAGGCTCTATGACCCGGATGACGGTGCAATCTATCTGGACGGGGTGGATCTCAGAAACTGGCCGACCGGGGTCCTGAGGAGCGTTGTCAGCCTGTGCATGCAGGACGTTTTTATCTTCAGCGGGCGCGTGGCGGACAATATTTCCCTGGGCCGCGAAACCGTGTCCGACCGCGATGTGGAACGGGCGGCCGCGGGAGCCAACGCGCTGCCCCGGATACAAAAGCTCGAAAATGGTTTTCTCCAGGAGTTGGGGGAGCGTGGGGCCACGCTCTCCGCCGGCGAACGTCAGCTTCTGTCCTTTGCCCGGGCCCTGGCCTCCGACCCCCGCGTCCTTGTCCTGGATGAGGCCACCTCCAGTGTGGACCCGGAAACCGAGCGGCTCATCCAGGAGGCCATTTTACAAATGGCTGCCAAAAGGACCACACTGATCGTGGCCCACCGGTTGTCAACCATCGAAGACGCGGACCGTATCCTGGTGATGCACCGGGGAAGGATCCGCGAACAGGGAACCCATGAGGAACTCCTGGCCCAGGGCGGTATTTATCACAAGCTGCAGGCCCTGAGCCGGACGGCCTCATGAGACCATTCAAAAGCCAACACTTTTGCACCAACCCGGCGCCTGCCCGTGCGTTGCCTGTCTGCCGTCCGGACG
>CAZCVB010000400.1:0-1706 GCA_964501805.1 uncultured Desulfobacteraceae bacterium
GGGCGCTTTACAGCTACGACGCGTCCCTGGAAAAGGCCCTGCCGGACGTGGTGGTACTGCCGGCATCGACCGAAGAGGTGTCCAGGATCATGGCCCTGGCCTACGGGGAAAAGATCCCCATCCTCGGACGGGGATCGGGCACCAACCTGACCGGCGGATCGATCCCCATCAAGGGGGGAATCGTCGTCCATTTTTCCCGGATGAATCATATCCTCGAAATCGACATCCCCAACCGGACCGTCACGGCGGAACCGGGGGTGATCACGCTGGATCTTCAGACGGAGGTGCTGAAACAGGGCTTCGTCTACCAGCCGGACCCGGCGAGCCAGAAGGTCTCCACCCTCGGCGGAAATATTGCGGAGAACTCCGGCGGACCGCACTGTCTCAAGTACGGGGTCACTTCCAATCACGTGCTGGGGCTGGAGATGGTCCTGAACGACGGGACGGTGGTCACCGTCGGCGGCAAGGCGCGTGACCTTCCGGGATACGACCTGCTGGGTCTTATCGTGGGAAGCGAAGGGACCCTGGGCCTGGTGACCAAGATGATCCTGAAACTGGAGCGCGCCCCGGAGGCGGTCAAGACACTCCTGGCCATCTTCAACACCATCGAGGACGGCGCCAATACGGTCTCCGGGATCATTGCCGAGGGGATCGTTCCCGCCACACTGGAAATGATGGACAACAAGGTGATGCGGGCGGTGGAGGAGACCATCAAGGTGGGATATCCGCTGGACGCGGCGGCCGTCCTGATCATCGAACTGGACGGGATGCCGGAAGGCATGGACGAGAAGGCCCGGCAGGTGATGGAGATATGCAAGCAGAACAATGTCCGTGAAGTGAAGATGGCCAAGGACAACGCCGAAAGGGACCTGCTCTGGGCCGGGCGGAAAGGCGCTTTCGGCGCGGTGGGCCAGGTCCGGCCCAGTTATCTCTGTTGTGACGGCACGGTCCCCCGGACGCGCCTGCCCGAGGTCCTGGCCAAGGTGATCGAGATCGGCGAGCGGTACGATCTCCCCATCGGGAATGTCTTTCACGCGGGAGACGGCAACCTTCATCCGCTGATCATGTTCGACGAGCGGAATCCCGATGAACTGGAGCGGGTGCTCAAGGCCTCGAGGGAGATCCTCAAGATCTGCGCGGACGTGGGCGGGACCATCAGCGGCGAACACGGCGTGGGGCTTGAGAAACTCAAGGAGACGTCGTTCATCTTCTGTGAATCCGACCTGGAATTCGAACGCGGGATCAAGCGGGCCTTTGATCCGGACAACATCATCAATCCGGGAAAGATGATCCCGGAGCCGGTTTGCGCGCAGTAAACCGCATCGCGGTCAGGGCGCTTTTCGGATTGCATAGGGATTTTTCATAAGACATCAAGGAGTTTCACGTGACGGAATTTACTGAAATAGTGGCGCGGCTCGGGGAAATCGTGGGCCGTGAGAATGTCAAGGCGGAACCCGATGCCGTGGCCGGGTACGCGGTTGACGGGATGTCACCGAAGGCGGTGGTGTTTCCCGGAAACACCCGGCAGGTGTCGGAGGTGGTGATGCTTGCCAACCAGGAGAACCTGGCCCTGGTGCCGTGGGGTAGCGGGTCCAAGATGGCCATGGGCGCCCCTCCGAAACGGCTGGACCTGGTGGTCTGCACGGCGCGTATGAACCACATGATCGACGTGGATGCGGCGAACCTCACCATAACGGTGGAGGCGG
>CAZCVB010000401.1:0-1698 GCA_964501805.1 uncultured Desulfobacteraceae bacterium
ATCCGGCGCCAGTGGTCCCCGCCCATCTTGTTGATGCGCCGAAGATTCCGGTCGTGGAGCAGCAGGACGCCGCCGCATTCCGGGCATGTGTAGAGGAGCCGGTCGATATCCGGCTCCGCGCCGCACCGGACACAGCGGTAGAACATCCGGCCCGAGGGTTCGGGGATCAGGAAGGGACGGATCTCTTCCGGGAACTGGTCTGGTTTCATGGGTCTTTCCTCACAGGTTCAGAAAGCTCGAAAACGCGGCATCCAATGTGTGCCGGGGTGAACCCGACACAACGGTATTATAAACAGGCGGGAATTTCAATCGGGACCCGCCGGTGAGGGGCGTCGGCAACCGCCACCGTGCGAAAAGGGGGAGGGGATCCCGGTTCAGTCTTTTTTCAGGACATACAGACGCCACATGGAAACCAGGGGAAGGAGGTCGATGTGACCGATGATCCTGAAACCGGCCTCGCGGTACTCGCTCTCCGCCCGGGACGCCGGGATGAGGATGCGGTTCCGATATTCTCTTTTCCCGCGGCGGTGTTCGAGCCTTTTTCGGCGCCCGGCCTGAAGATTGCCGTCCACCCACATGGACAGGCAGACGGATTCGCGCGTCACCCGGTAAAACTCCCTCAGGATCGCGACACGGTCCTCTTCCGCCACGATGTGGTGCAGCAGCCGCATGCAGAAAATATTGTCCACGGCCTCATCGGGCAGGCCGATCCCGAAGGCGGAGGTCCTGAAGCAGGAGAAGCGCTTTACCAGTTCGGGGTCATGAAACCGGACGGCCGCCTCCAGCATGTTCCGGCTGTTGTCGGCGGCGTAGAGTTCCCTGGCGGGATCCCCGGCCAGCGTCCGCCAGAAGCGGCCGGCGCCGCAGGGGAGGTCCAGTATGACTCGGGGATTTCCGGCCAGAACCAGGGCCTTCCGGGCCATGGCCTGTTCCCGATGGTTGGTCAGGCGTCGCCGCAGTCCTCTTTGGTGCTTGAAGTAGTATTTTTTTGCGTGCTCCCCCCGGTCGTATTTACGGGAAAACAGCAGCTCTCTGTCCTGTTGTTCGTGTCGGGTCATTCGCGCAAGGGTCCGTTGAGGGTTTGGCGTGATAATCACCGAAACGATAGCACCATGTGGACGTTTTGTCCTGCGGAAAATATCTTTCCAGGGATCGCGGGTTCCGTCAATGAAAAGACCGCCTTCTCCATCGCTGTTTCGTGCGGTTCCCGCCTGGACCGGGGCCTGTTTGCCCGTATGATCGATATGGTGGAAACGCCCGGTGCTTAACTTCTTCAGGAAACCGGAGCTACAGGAGGTGGCGGCGCATACGCATGCAGAAAGATTTCGGGCGGATCCCTCCCGCATCGACGGAAAAGGTTAGGGCCTACCAGGGCCTGGAAGGGAATTACTTCGACGTGGCGGACACGGTGATCATGATGCGCGAGTACCTGCCGCTGGACGTGACCGCGGAGGCGAAACAGGTACCCGGGATCCACGCGACCGGAAGGCGGGAGGAGATGTCCCCTGAGCGCCGGGCCCTGAGCCGGATATGGACACGGCCAGGCGTGCGCTGGGACAGCTTTCCCGATAGTATCCAAAAAAGCCCGATCCCCGGGCTTTTTTGGATAACCAGGGAGAAAAAAGCGGGAAGTTCGTCTGTCCTGAGACAGCCCCGCCCCCCGGGCCACCGCCCTCCACGGAAATCCCTTTCAGGAGA
>CAZCVB010000402.1:0-1680 GCA_964501805.1 uncultured Desulfobacteraceae bacterium
AAAAAGTACCATGACTCCACCCGGCAGGCTCCCCCTTTTGAGGACGGGCGGCGCACGGGCGGCGGGCACGGGGCGGGACATGCTTCTGGCCGTTCTGTCCGGCGCCCTGCTGACCGCCTCCTTCCCGCCCGGGAAGCTGGACTTCCTGGCATGGATCGCCCTTGTTCCCCTGCTCGCCGCCCTCCACGACGCGTCGCCTTCCCGTGCCTTCAGGCTCGGCTTCACGGCCGGCCTGGCCCATTGCCTGACCCTCGTGTACTGGATTGTCCAGGTGCTCGGGCGTTACGGAGGCCTCAATATCCTTGCGAGCATCGGGATCCTGCTCCTCTTCTGCTGCTATCTCGCCCTTTATCCGTCCTTTTTCTGCGTCTTCCATGCCGCCAAAAAGGCTGCGGCGGTCGACATATTCGTGACAGCGGGCGCGTGGGTGGGCCTTGAATATATCCGCTCCTTCCTCCTGAGCGGGTTCCCCTGGTGTCTCCTGGGGCACAGCCAGTACCGGCACCTTGATCTCATACAGATCGCGGATACCTTCGGAGTATACGGGGTCTCATTCCTGATCGTCCTCGTAAACGGGCTGGTCCACAGGCTCCTTTCCGGGAAAGGCCCCGCCGGGCGCGCGCCCCTCAAATGGCAGGTCCTCGTCATTTCCATTCTCGTGGCCGGCACGATGATTTACGGCCGCTGGCGCCTGCGGGAAAACCGCCCGGAAATACGGGGCGGCCGGCCGGTCAGGATCGCGGTGATCCAGGGGAACATGGACCAGTCCGTCAAATGGGATCCCGCCTACCAGGTCCGGACCCTGAAGATTTACCGACAGCTGACACTGAAGACCCGGCCCTTCCGGCCGGATCTGGTGGTCTGGCCGGAAACCGCCCTCCCCTTCTTTTTCCAGGACGATGCGGCCCTGGCCGCCTCCGTTGTTTCCATGGCATCGGAATCCGGGGCCGCCCTTATCTTCGGCAGCCCCGCCCATGGCAAGGCGGGCAAGAGGATCCGGTATTACAACCGGGCCTACCTGGTTACCCCGGATGAGCGGCCGTTTCAATACTACGACAAGGTTCACCTGGTTCCCTTCGGTGAATACGTTCCCTTCGGAAAATTCCTTTTTTTTGTCGGCCGTCTGGTGCCGGCGGCGGGGGACTTCGCCCGGGGAAAACAGGTTATGCCCTTTAAATGGGATCACCTGTGCGCGGGCGTTCTCATCTGCTTCGAGTCCATTTTTCCCGAACTGGCCCGCGCCCATGCGCGAAAGGGCGCCGTGCTGCTGGTGAATATCACCAACGACGCCTGGTTCGGCATGACCAGCGCCCCTTACCAGCACCTCTCCATGGCCGTGTTCCGGGCGGTGGAAACCCGGATTCCCCTTGTCCGGGCCGCCAACACCGGTTTCAGCGCCTTCATAGGAAAAGACGGCGCCATCCGCTCCCGGACCGCCCTCTTTCAGAGGGGCGTTCTGGAAGGGACCCTCCGGGCGGCCCCTCACCCTCCCACCTTTTATACCCGGTTCGGGGATGTCTTCGCCTTCCTGATGCTCGTGATCTCTTTGGCGTGGATGATCCTGACCGCAACCGGGACGGCGAGGAGAAAACATCGGGATCCCTGAAGAACCAAATCGTCCGGGAAAGTCAACTACTATCGCCTCAAGGCGATAGCTTGATGGCCAATCGCCTCGTCGAA
>CAZCVB010000403.1:0-1345 GCA_964501805.1 uncultured Desulfobacteraceae bacterium
ACAATTAAAACTACCCAAATCTGCTGTAAAAATTGTCACCGGCAAAAAATCCCGGTCACAGATACTTGAATTTGACCCCCGGGTTCTCCCTCCGGATCGCCAGCAGGACCTTTTGCAGGTTCCCGTCCGTTACCACGCTGAATAGATACCCTTTCTCCCGCTCCAGGCGGAACCGGACGAATCCAAGGGGGATCCCGAAACGCGGGCCTTCCACCGTCCCGATTTCAGCGGCCCGGACTCGGATGACCCGGCGGAAGGAGATAAGGTTTATCTCTCCCATGCCATCCATCCGGATACGATAAGCGATCCCCATGGAAAAATACCAGGTATAGGCCAGCACAAAGCCGATCATCAGGAGCTGTCCCAGAGGCCAGCCCGACTTCAGGTACCGGGAACCCAGGAGATAGATGCTGGCGACGGTCCAGGCGGCGAGGACCAGGTAAAAAAGCGCCACGAAGACCAGAGGCGCGGTGTATTCAGCCGTTCTTTCCCTTTTCCTTTTTGATCTCTTCATGTGACCCTGGAGACCGGGGCACAACCCCGAAAAACGGGAGGCGCCGGGACCGGAACAGGGCCCGGGCCCGGCGCCTCACCGGAGACCAAATCCCGTAAATTCCCTCAGTACAACAAACTGGGGATATAGAGGATAATCTGCGGAAAGATCATCACCAGGGCCACGCCGCAGACCTGAAGCGCCACGAAAGGGACGATGGACTTCCAGATATCCGTCGTCTTGATGTCCGGCGGCGCCACCCCCTTGAGATAGAAAAGCGCATATCCGAAGGGCGGCGACAGGAAAGAGATCTGAAGGTTGGTGGCAAAGAGCACGCCGAACCAGATCGGATCAAACCCGAGCTGCCGGATAACAGGTCCGAAGATGGGCACGCAGAGCATGATGATCCCAACCCAGTCGATAAAACACCCCAGGAAAATCAGGATCCCCTGCATGATGAAAATGATCCCCCACCGGCCGAGTCCCGTTCCCAGGAGAAGATCGGTCACGAACCTTCCGCCCCCCACCATCACATAAAGGCCCACGAAGATGTTGGCCCCGAAGATGGTCCACATGACCATGGCGGAAGACTTGAGGGTGTCTTCGGCGGCGCCCACGACCCCTTTCCACTTGAGCTTCCCCTGGATCGCGGTCAGGACGATGGCGCCGGCGGCGCCCACGCCGGCCGCTTCGGTGGGCGCAGCGATGCCCGTGAAGATGGTGCCGAGGACCAGGAAGATGAGGATCGCGGGCGGAATGATCCTCAGGAGGAGCTTGATCCTGACATTCAGCGGCAGGCGGTCTTCCTTTGGGACCGGCGGTCCCAGTTTTGGATTCATGTAACAGCGGACG
>CAZCVB010000403.1:1355-1680 GCA_964501805.1 uncultured Desulfobacteraceae bacterium
ACGGTCACATACCCGATAAACAGGGCCGCCAGCATGAGACCGGGCCCGATGGCCCCGGCATAGAGCCTGCCGATGGAACTGTTGTCCACCAGGCCGTACACGATGAGCATGACGCTGGGAGGGATGAGGATCCCCAGGGTCCCTCCTGCCAGGATGGAGCCGCACGCAATGTACTTGTCATATCCCCTCTTGAGCATCTGGGGCAGGGCGATGACCCCCATGGTCACTTCGCTGGCGCCGATCACGCCCACCATGGCGGCCAGGAGGGTGCAGGCCATGACGGTGGCGGAGGTTGGGCTCAAAACGGTGCTCGCGAATAGGTCGC
>CAZCVB010000404.1:0-1679 GCA_964501805.1 uncultured Desulfobacteraceae bacterium
GTAGAATTTCTTTCCCACGGTTTCCGCTTCGCTGTACCCGAGCATTCTCCGTGCCGAACGGTTCCACAGGGAGATGACGCCTTCCGGATTGATCATGACGATGGCGTCCTTGGCCGAGGCGGTGATCAGGCGGAAGCGCTCTTCACTCTGCCGGAGCGATTCCTGTGCCCGCTTCAACTGCCGTACCTTTTCCCTGAGATGGGCCGTCCGGTTCCGGACGTTTTCTTCAAGCCGCCTGCGATGGGAGCGTTCCGACAACTCCAGTTCCCGTCGCCTGAGGGCGTTGGCCACACAGATCAGAACCTGGTTTCTGCTGAATGGCTTGATAATGTAACCGTAGACACCCAGGTCGAGGGCCGTTTCCACCGCGCGGGGGTCGCCCACGGCCGTGACCATGATGACGGCCGTGTCCGGATATTCCCGGAGGGCGTGCCGGACGAGCGAGATGCCGTCTTCTCCGGGCATCATGATGTCGCACAGGATAAGAGAAATATGGTCCCGTTCCAGGTGACGGCGCGCCTCCGCCGTATCGGCGGCTGTACAGCAGAAATATCCCGCCCGCCCGAGGATCTTTGCGGTCAGCTCCCTGACGGATGTCTCGTCGTCCACCACCAGGATCCGGCCACTGGACACCGGTACTCCGGCCGGCCCGGTTTCGTTCCCTCTGTTGCCTTCCATTTTTTTCTCCCGCCCGTCCCCGCTGCGCATCGGCGGGGATGTTCTTCTATATGGAACCCGTTTGTGAAGCGCTACTCCGTATTTTCCCGCGACGCCCGTGGTGGAAGCGCCACCGGACAGGGTTCCTGTCTTTTCTTATCGGCACAGGGGACGGGATAGTTTAGCAGGATTTTTTGTGACAGCCCAAAATGCGGGTCAGGGGGGCGAAGGATTTTCCAGTGATGGATCGGGGGGGCTTCTGCTGATGCAGGACGGGTTCCGGCCTCAGGCGTCCAGCACCGTCCGCACCTTCCGGATCAGGTCCGACAGGGCGTAAGGCTTTTCCACAAAGCCGGCGGCGCCGGAGGAGAGGGTCTTTTTCACGCTTCCGTTGGCTGAATACCCGCTGGCGATAAGCACCTTCATGGAAGGGTCTATCTCAAGCAGTTTTTCAAGGCATTTATGCCCGCCCATGCCGGGCATATTGAGGTCCAGGATCACAAGGTCGGGACGGACGCGGCCCTCACGAATCTTCTCAAGGGCCTCCTCGCCGCTTTGGGCCATGGCCACCCGGTAACCGAATCGCCGGAGGATCTGTCCCGCGATATCGAGAATCGCCGTTTCATCGTCCACCAGGAGGATGGTCTCCGTCCCACCTTTGAGACCGATGGCGGGAGCCCGTTCTTTTTCTTCAAGGGCCTCTCCCTCGATGACCGGGAGATAGATTTTGAACGTGGCCCCCTGTCCCGGCTCACTGTAACACATGATGTACCCGCCGTGGTTTTTTACGATCCCGTAAACCATGGCCAGTCCGAGGCCCGTTCCTTTTCCGGTGTCCTTGGTGGTGTAAAATGGCTCGAAGATATGGTCCAGGGTCTCCCGGTCCATGCCGCATCCCGTATCCGAGATGCTGAGGAGGACATATCGCCCGGGCCGTGCCCCCAGGTGGGCCTGGCAGTAAGCCTCATCCAGCAGGATATTTTGGGTTTGCAGTCGGGAATATTATTCACTATCAGGAGCAT
>CAZCVB010000405.1:0-1660 GCA_964501805.1 uncultured Desulfobacteraceae bacterium
GCGCGTGTCTTCATATTGAAGAGGACGGTGGGTTTCCACCACCTGATCATGATAGGCTTTTCGGCGCCTGGAAATCTTGCGGTCGAACCGTTCAAATACGTTTCGCCCGATCAGGTCTTCGACCGGGCATCCCAGGGCATCGGCCGCGGTCCTGTTCAGCGCAAGGACCCGGCCCGCCACGTCCAGCAACAGGGCGCGGTCGGCAGAGGCGTTCAGGAGCGCCAGGGCCGTCTCCTTGTTTTCCAGGAGCGTCCGTTCCAGACGGTTCCTCTGGAAAAAAATCGGCGCGGCAGGAGGCGTCTCGCCGGGCCCGGCAGCGATGATTTTTTCTCCGGATCTCCGCCCGAGCTGCTGGAGGAGAACCTTTTCTTTTTTCTTTAAGGCGAGGACTTCCGCCTCCAGCTGACGGATCCTCTGCACCATCCGGTCCCGGGTGGAATCCTCGGGCATCCGCATCCCTCCCTTTCCAGGGGGTTATTCGCCGGGATAATCAGTTTGAAATTTTGTTCAAGGGGGAATCGAAAGGTTGCCTTCCCCTGGCCTGTTGATCTTACCGGCGAATGAAAATTGCGAAACCTCACTTAATTCTATAAAGCTATCACAAGTATCGCTCAATGACAAGAGCATTTCGTCGCGCTATCGGCCGTCGGAGACAGAGGGTAGCCCGCCCGTCCCGCGGATAGGGCGGCACGGGCGGGGGATCACGGGGGAGGTGTTCAAGAGGATTCGTCCAGGAAGGCATCTACTATTTTATCCGCGATGGCCTGTGGATTGATCTCATAGGCGCCGGATGCGATTTTTTCCCTGAGTGCCGCGACCCGATCAGCGCGGACCGCGGGCGTTGCCGTCACGATGTCCTTCGCCAGGCGGGTTTCCCTGGACGCACTGGAGATGCTGACGATGGCATCCTGTTCCGGACTGACGACGGGAACGGTCCCGCCCCCGTTCGTTCCCCCGGCCGGGGCTGCCTTCGGGGAGGTGTCGGCTGTCGGCTCCCGGGTGTAAGGGTTGGTCTCATAGTGCATGATTTTGTCGTCGATTTTCACCTTGTTGTCCTCCGAATCTGGTAACTTACCGGCGCCCGAAGTCTATTTTCATGGCCGGGCGCCAGGTAAAAAAGGCCCTGCTGTGCCGCGCGCCACGGGTGCGGTATTTCCTTTCAAAAGCGATTCCGCAATCCGTCCGGTTACAGTCAAGAGCCGGATACCCGCTACATCGCGTGTCCCCTTAAGCACCGGATTTGTGCTCCCGGAACAGGGCCTCCCTGGCCGACAGGGCATTCATGGATTCGCCCTTTTCGTCGATCACCTTGAATACCATGTCCGTCGGCCCGGCTCCGGACCGGCGCCCGTGATCCCCGTAACTTCCGGAAACCAGGGATATTTCCCTTTCCAGGTTCCCACCCGGCCCGTAGTGCGTGATTTTTTCCACGACGTCGGCCGCGACTTTGTCGATAATGGCCTTTCGCCGGGCGCCCGCGGAGATGCTCACCCGGTCGGGAGACTGCCGGGGACCGCTCTTGTCACGGCTGGAGACCATCCCGTGGCGGAGCTGGTTCTTGTAGACCCTTAGAACGTTATTTACCTGATACGCTGATATGACCATGATTTTGCCTCGCTTACCCTATCGGAAAATCCTGAAGGAAACTTTAGAAAAAAAT
>CAZCVB010000406.1:0-1660 GCA_964501805.1 uncultured Desulfobacteraceae bacterium
TCCGGCTGATGGGATGGGGCCCGGTTGTCCTGAATGCCGTGGCCGCGGCCGAAAAGGGCCGGGTCTTTTCCCGCCGGGCCTTTTTCCGGGCACATCCCTTTTTCTCCGTTCCTGTGGCGCCGCGGGCCGGGGCCTACCTGGCGGACCGGGCGGTGGCGGCGGCAGGTCCGGGAATCCTGAATGCGCCGTCTTTCCCGGAGCGGTTCACGCGGCTATGGAAGGAATTGTCGGGCCGTTTTAAAGGGACCCCGGCACCGCCGGACGCCCCCTATACCCACCGGCTGGACCTCTCCCCCTCTTTTCTCGATTTTCTCCGGCTGGGGGCCGGGATCCGCCGCATCGACCGGGAGCGCGCCTATGCCTTGAAAAAGACGGCGGACCGGATCATGGACCGGTTCGTTGAAGACGGCGGCGGGCCTTCCCGGAGAGCGGATTCCCCGTCATCCGGAGAAGTGGTCGAATCCCGAGACATCGGGCGTACGCCGTGCGCCGTCTTCTGAAATGAAGACGACTCCCTTTCCTTTTGTGATCTCTCCCACCTCGTGGAACCGGATATCCTCTTTTTCAAGGTATCTTTCAAAGGCCGGCCCGTTTTTCGGGGGAACGGTCACCAGCAGGCGGTAGTCCTCCCCGCCGGAGACGGCCAGGTCAAGGGGATCCGCGCCGTTCTGGCGGCATACCGAGACCAGTTCCTTTGAAAGAGGGACCGCCGAAAGAGAGACCCGGGCGCCCACGCCGCTTTCCTCACACACATGGCCCAGGTCGGAGGCCAGGCCGTCGCTGATGTCGATCATGGCGGAGGCCAGGCGGGACCGGGCGATCAAGCGGCCCGCCGCCAGGCAGGGGACCGGGAGGTTGTGGGCCTCCGCCAGGCGGGCCGATGCGTCGGCCGGTGCGGAGAATTCTTCCCGGATCACCTTCAGGCCGGCGGCCGAGTCTCCCAGCGTGCCGCTCACATAGATCCGGTCCCCGGGACGGGCCCCGTTCCGGTAAAGGACCTCGCCGGGCGGGGCGTCGCCCAGGGCCGTCACGCTGATCATCAGCCCGCCCCGGGAGGCGGAGGTGTCGCCGCCCAGGATATCGACCCCGTATCGCCGGCATATCTCCTTGATGCCCTGGTACAGCAAATGGAGGGTCCGGACGGGCATGGCGCGGGGGATCGCCAGGGAGAGAAACAGGTGCCGCGCGGTTCCGCCCATGGCGGCGATATCGCTCAGGTTGACGGCGGCCGATTTCCACCCCAGGTCCCGGAGAGGAATCTTCTCCAGGATGAAATGGACGTTTTCCACGAGCAGGTCCGTGGTTACCAGCAGGGCCTTCTCGCCGAAGGGCCCGATGACGGCGCAGTCATCGCCGATCCCCCGCAGGATGTTTTCACCGGAATACCGGCAGCCGTCCATGATGGACCGGATAAACCGGAATTCCCCCAACTCCCCGATGGTGCGCTCCTCGCTGGTCACTCTTTTGTTCTCCCCATTTATGGTCCTCCGGACCGGTTTTCCAATAGACCCTGGCGTTGCAAAAGTCGCGGGTGCCGCAGGTCCAGGACACCGCTTTTTTCCATTTAAGAAGATTTTTGTGGCATATGCAACCGGTTTTGGAATAATGTGACGTCCCGGGCGCAATGGCCGGGACGCGGCAGGGGAGCGAAGGAAAGAGG
>CAZCVB010000407.1:0-1655 GCA_964501805.1 uncultured Desulfobacteraceae bacterium
CCTTATCTCTTATCGCACCCTGCGGCGGGGGTTCTACGCCGCCACCAATGTTTTTCTTCCCGGGAAAAAATGGATAAAACGGTGTGATGTGAAAATCACGGCCCTTTCATACCGGCACGAAAACGGTTGTCCGGCCCGGACGTCCCTTCCCACCCAGAGGTCTCCTGTTCCGGATGTCTTCTGGAGTATTGTGGTGGAGGCCGGGTTCCTGGGCTGGATCGGGTGCCTGATCGTGTTGATCCTGCGGCTGATGGGGGCGGAGAAATCTGTGCGGTATTCACGCGCGCCTGTGGCCTGGGGTGGCCTGGCAGTGGTGTTTTTCGGTTTATGGATTCTGGGGATGATGCGGGCGTGAATCAGAGTGCCTGGCAGGGGAAGGGCCTCCGGTCAGGGAGTGCTGTCGGTTTTCGGTCCCGGATTCTCCCTGATAGCATAAGGGGGTTGCCGATGCGGTTGCCGCTTGTCGGGCCGTAGTAACACCCAGGCCCAGGAAACCAGAAAAACCGTCAATGAAATCAATGAAATGATCATATAAATCCCCAGGTGTTCCGGCCGGTAAATGAACTCCACGCGGTGGCTTCCCGGAGATATCTCCACGCCCTGAAACAGGAGATCCAGCCACAGACACTTCCGCTCTCGGCCGTCCACAAAGACCCGCCATCCCGGATAGGCCGATTCCGACAGCACCAGGACGCCCGGCCGCCGGGGAGAAACCCGGATGCGGATGTAGTCGCCGTTTTCATAGCGGATTTCCCCTATTGATTCCTTTCCCGGTTGTTTGTATCGACTGAGGATTTTTCCCCGCGCGAGGGCGGAATTACGGGGATCGAAAGGGCCGGTTACCAGTTCTTCCACAAGTCCTTTCCGGAGGGGCGCAAGCGCTCCCACGATCCAGGCCCTCGGCAGGGTATCTTTTAGCCGGAAGACCAGCGGACTGACGCGTTCCACTTCCCCTTTCAGTCCAGGTAACGAATCCAGGGGTTCGCGGGAGATGATATATTTCACGTTGGCCAGCCTGAGAAAACGGATCCGCTCCCGCCACGGTTTTTTCAACAATTCCGTGATGAGGTATTGATACCGTAATTCAAGGCCTGTAATCCCGCCCACGTGGCGGATGCCCCGGAGTATTCCGAGGTTCGGCATCAACTGCATCTGCCACATGATGTGATGCTTCAGGATGGTGTCCCGATGGTTCGGGCGGGGACCGGGGCCGGGGTCCGCGAACACCCTGAAGCACCCGTTGTCCTCAAGGATGGGTTTCAGCCAGCTTTGACGCCCCGTATACCGGGCGGCGCTCCATACGGGGTTCAGGTTCCGATGGTTTGCGTAAAGATCAAGAAACAGCGTGACGAAAATAAGGGCCGCAATGAGGCGGGTGCGGGCCGTGTGCTGCCGCAATCGTCGGAACAGGCTGTCAAACCCGTACGCGGCCAGGACCAGGAGGCTGAAACACGCCGGATATATGAATTTTTCCGGGAAACGGAAGAAAGGAAATATCCGGAAGAAGACATGATATAACGGCGTATGGTGGCCAAGGGCCAGGAAAATGCTGACCAGGAACGTCCCGAGCCAGAACAGAGTGTTTCTGAAACGGGTGGCGATGATCCCCCAGACGGCCACGGGAACGACCAGAAGGCCGGGATAGATGCTCAGCA
>CAZCVB010000408.1:0-1653 GCA_964501805.1 uncultured Desulfobacteraceae bacterium
AGGAAACCTCTGGGTGGGAAGGGACGTCCGGGCCGTCCAACCGTTTTCATGCCGGGATGAAAGGGCCGTGATTTTCATATCACACCGTTTTATCCATTTTTTCCCGGGAAGAAAAACATTGGCGGCGGCGTGGAACCCCCGCCGCAGGGTGCGATAAGAGATAAGGGCGAGAGGGATGTCTCCTTTTCGTTCGGCCGTAAGCCCGATCTCCCATAACCGGGCGGCCGATTTTTGAACATAGGGATTAAAGGGGGAATACCAATGGAGGGCCCGGTCATAATAGGTAACGGCCCTGACATACCGGCCCTCCCGCAGGTGCCGGTCTCCTTTCCGGCAACAGTGGTAAGCGCCGTAAAACGTACGGGCCCATACCATGGCCAGGGCCAGGGCCGCCACACACAGGCCGATTCCCGCAGTACGCCGGAAGGCGACGGCTTTTGAGGATTGCATCGCGCAGGCCATCACATCAAAGCGGGTCCGGCCCGCCGGGTGGAGGGTGATGGGGCGTCAAAATCATCTCAGGACCGTTCCTTTTGGGCATAGAGGTCCATATAACCTTTTCTCAGCTGACTGCTGGCCTCGAACACGCTCCTCTGGTATTCATTTTCCTTGACGTTCGTCAGCCGATAGTGACGGATATCGCTGCTGGAACGGATCACCGACCCGGCGGGAATCATGGTATGAGAAGGGATCGTCGCCCGCATGATGATCGCGCCGATCCCAACCCAGACCTCATCCTCAAGGGTTGAGCTGTAGATGGCGGCGCGCAGGGCCACGAAACACCCGGAACCGATGGCGCAAGGTCCATGAACGACCACTCCATGGGCGATATTCGCCCGGGGTCCGATTTTTACCACCGTCCCGGCCCTGGCATGGATAATCACCCCGTCCTGGATATGCGTTTCGGACTCAATAACGACGGGGTGGACCTTTCCATCCGGGTCGATCTCGTCGGCCCGGATCACACACTGGGGCCCCACGTAAACCTCCGGGCCGATCCGGACCTTTCCCATGATTTGAGCGCTGGGATCCACAAAGGATGAGGGGTCAATTTCAGGCCAGTCACCAGTCGGGTTGGGCCGGATCCCGCAATGCGGCATTTCCCTGGTCATGGTTTTCTCCTCCCTCGAAATATATGGCGCATCAGGCCACAAAATCAATGGCTTATCAGGGTGTTGGACACACGGGGATCACCGGTCCGGATCCTGTTTGTCCAAGGCCTCCTGGACCCATCCCATGGCGGCGATCATCTTGGGAAAACCGATGGTGGTCAGGGAAAGAAGAATCACATGAAAAAGCTCCTCTTTTGTCGCGCCGGCACCGAGGGCCTTCCGCGTGTGAGACATCACGGCCCCCCTGGAGTTGGTCCCCACGGCAATCCCCAGCTTGACCAGGTCCTGCGACTTTTCATCCAGGGGACCGCCTGCCCGGCATGCGGTGCCGAGCTTCCGGTAGCCTTCAAACACTTCCTGAAAATTTTCTGAAAACACCTGGTAGATCTTCGGCAGATACATGATGTCCTCCTTTTCCCTTTCCGTTTTGATCCCGGACCCGACCCCCTGCCATCGGCATCTGCGCGGATACCGCACACCCTTCGCCCGGGAAGGATTTGGCCATCGTCTTCTAATCCGCTCAGCATCACCGCCGATTTTA
>CAZCVB010000409.1:0-1632 GCA_964501805.1 uncultured Desulfobacteraceae bacterium
CCGGTTTTACGGTATATATGGGGGATTGCATCCGGCCTTCGGAGACGCGCATTGTTTTTAAGCGCTCCTGATTCTTCATAATCGAACGTGGGCCCGGGCAAGGGACTTGCCGAACATGACCGTTCCTGTTCGCCTGAACGAAGCCGTCCCTTCCCCAAGCCCACTGCCATGACCTTCGCAAGCCACCGGCAGGAGCGTTTAAAAACAACACCCGTCCCCGCCGGCCTTGGCGCGACGACCGTTGGGAAAAATTGTCGCCGCCATCCGCCGGCAATTTTCTCAGGGAAGCCCGGAATTCCCCTGACGCGGCGTAAAGGGCGGGGAGAACCCATGGTTGCCGGAGAACGAGGGGCGGTTTAGAAGGTTTCAGGTCATCATGGTGAGAAGGCCGGAAATCCGCTCCCCCGCTTCCGTCAGGTAGGCGCGCAGGTCTTCCACAGCGGCGTCATCCATTCCCAGCATGTCAAGATCGCGCCGGGACACTCCGGGCGGGACCGGGTTCCCCTCTTCCCCCATTCCGGCCTGCTGGGCCAGGGCGTTGGCCACCCGTACCATGGCCGCGTCACGGGCCGTTTCGCCCTGCGCGCCGTTTTCCCGGTGGTGGCGGCCGACGGCACCGCTGATCCTCTCGGGGAATTTCCAGCGCCTCAAGAGGATTTCCCCCACCTCCCCGTGATCCAGGCCGATGGCTTCGCGCTCGGCCAGGTAAAGGGACGCGGAGCCCCTTTGCCGCGCCTTTTCCAGGGCCTTCCGGAACAGGTCGCCGAAGTACTGATCAAGAACGACCTTCCCAATGTCATGCAGCAGCCCGAGGACAAAAAGGGATTCCCCTCCTCCTTCCCCCCGGCGCCGCCGTTCCCCCATCACCTGCATGAGCGCGGCAACGGCCGCGCTGTGCCGCCACAGGCCCTCGGCGGAAAAATCGCCGACGCCGCCCTCCGAAGGGAGACAGCGGATCACCCCGATGGAGAGGGCGAGGGACTTGACCATCTTGATGCCGAGAAGGGACACGGCCAGACCGAGGCTGGATATCTCCCTGGAAAACCCGTAATAGGCCGAGTTGGAGACCTTGAGGATTTTTGAAGTGAGGGCCGGGTCCGTGGAAATGAGGGCCGCGATCCGGGCCGCATCCGACCGTTCATCCTCCATGAGGCTCAAAAGGCGCGGGATCACGGCCGGGAGCGTCGGAATTTCGTCCACCTTCGCATAAATCTTTCTCCGCACATCCTCTTTTTCCATGTGCCCTTCCCTGCCGCGCCGGGACGTTTTTCACCCGCTTCCCCGGAAAACCGGTTCGTTGATAATGCCCGAAACACCCGCGCTATCCGGCCATGAGGCGGTTGGAGAGAACCAGGAGATCGTTTTCAACCATGTTGTCCGTATGAATTTCGTTAAAGGGAATCGCGTACTCCCTGCCCGATCTCACGGCGGGCATGAGCCGGGATGTCCCCGCCTTCAGGTATTCCACCACGTTGTAGGCCATGCGCTGGGCCAGGGTGATGTCCTGGTTGTTGGGCGCGGCGCCCCGGATATCCCTGGAAAACGGTTCGCAGACCACCTTTCGCCGGAGTTCCACCTCGCATGCCAGCAGCTCCCGGTAAAAATAACGGGCCGCGTTCTCTCCCGTTCCCT
>CAZCVB010000410.1:0-1628 GCA_964501805.1 uncultured Desulfobacteraceae bacterium
GTCCCGGCCTCCTCTGTCCGGCCCGCCACGCCCCATAGTCCCTGATCACCCGGATGCGGGCCCTCACCGCCTTCTTGTCGCGGTGCGGGAGGGAAGGATCCCCTCCTGCGAGGGACGTGTAGTATTTTAAGGCCGCGCCGTACCGCGCCAGTTTGTCGTAAAGAACCGCCATGTTGAACCGGAGGGAAAGATCATCCGGACGGAGCTTTTCCGCCTTTTCGTACCACACCAGCGCGTCATCGAATCTTCCGATCCGGCTCAATGCCACTCCCCGGTGAAAATAGATTTCAAACAGGTCCACGCAGCCCGGACCTTCCGCCTTATCCAGGTCCGCAAGGGCCTTTTCTGCTTCACCCATGCCGATTTCGGCAATGGCGAGGTTGACCCGGGCCGCGCAATTTCCCGGATCCAGCCGCAGGAGCCGCCCGAGATATTCCAGGGCGTCCGGGAACAGCCCCGCGCGGATACAGGCAGCGGAAAGGTTGAAAAGCGCGCCGGGATGTTCCGGATTTCGTTTCAGGACCTGCCGGTACATCCAAATGGCCTGTTTCAGCATGTTTCGACGGTGATAGCCCAGGGCCTTTCGATAGAAGGCCTCTTCCGGGGTGATTCGGGTTTTTCCCGTCGCATCCGCTGCCTTCCCGCCGGGGATCTTGCCTGCCGTCGTTTCCGGAGATACCGGGACAGCGCCGTTCTCCAGGCATTTTCCGGCGGCACGGGCATCCCCCCCTGAAGCCGCGTGCCTGCCGTACGGGAGCGGGAGGAGAAGGCCAATCACAAACATCCCCGCCATGAGCGCCGCCGCGCCCGGCCTGTTCAGCCGCCGCAGCGGCCTTTGGAACATGCCCGGGTTTCCCCCCTGCCCGCGTACCGTCATCTTTTCAGGCCCTCGTTCTCCACGTCGTTAAGGGTTCAGCGCAACATGACCATGTCCGGTCGTCCGCATAAATGCCGATGCCCGGTTTGCCCGCGATCCCCGCTTCCCCTATGTCCTCTGCATCTTGCGTGCCAGAAAAATTCCTGCTCGCAACCGGCCGTTTTTATCCGGGATTCGGGCCTTCGGTCCCGGCGCCGGGGCGGGATTTCGTTTCCGCCGGTCATTCAGGGACGCCCTCTGCCGTTACCTGATCCGTTCGGCGACGCTGGCCCAGTTGTCGTTCTTCCGTTTACGGCAACAGGGGTCCCGTGAAGCGTTCCCGTGTTTGACGAACTGTCACAAATTTGACGTGTCTCGCCCCTTGAAGCCCCCTTTCCCCCTGTTCCGGGCGCCGCCAGGGGGGGGCGCGGAAACGGCCTGGAAATTGCATCATTTACGGACATCAGGCAACCGGAACGCATCAGGCAGGAGAGACGCGAGTGGACGCTCGATCATACGGACAGGTCAAGGAAGAACACCCCTCCGATCTGGAGATCGGCGCCCGGTTGTTCTTCAGCGCGGAAGGGGTGGACGCGCCGCTGAAAGGCATTTTTATCGGCGCTGAAAAGGGGCGGTTCATCGCGGTCCGGCTCTTTCCGGGTACCACGCGATTTGACCCCGAAGAACTGGGACAGGCCGGAATCACAGTCCATTATCTGTTTGAAAAATCGGTGTATGAATTCGACACCCGCTTGATCCGGGTGGTTCCGGA
>CAZCVB010000411.1:0-895 GCA_964501805.1 uncultured Desulfobacteraceae bacterium
TTGACTTCCCGGCCGGTTCCGGCTTTTTTGTAGCGGGACGGGCCTTGGGAAGGGAGGAGGAAACGCGATGCCGCTTCACGACGACCCAGGCCGCGCTCCGGCGCGGTTTCTGGTGGAAAACATCGATCTCGTGCCCGGCGGCCGCATCCTCGACATCGCCATGGGCGACGGCCGGAACGCCGTGTTCCTGGCGGCAAGGGGGCGGGATGTCACGGGCATCGATATCTCGCCCGAAGCGGTTCATACCGCACGCCGCCGCGCCCGTCAACAGGGGGTCCGGCTCAGGGCCGAAACCGTGGACCTGGAGCATGGTTTCAGCATCGAGAAGGAGTCCTATGACGGAATCATCTGCTTCAACTACCTTTACCGTCCCCTGATACCCGAAATCAGGAAGGGGCTGCGCAGGGGAGGGGTGGTGGTCTACGAGACCTATATCACGGACCAGGCCCGCTTTGGAAGACCGACGAATCCGGCCTACCTGCTGAAGCACAACGAGCTCCTGGAGATGTTCCGGGGGTTCCGGTGCCTGCGCTACCGGGAAGGGTTGGTGGCGGAGCGGAAGGCGGTGGCGGGTATCGTTGCGGTGAAGCCGCAGGTGGAAGAGACATGAGCCATGGATTCAGCATGAAATTGACGGACAGGCCCGCGACCTACCGGTTGTTGAGCATCGCATGGATGGCCCTCATCTTCTGTCTCTCCTCGCGATCGCACCTGCCGGGCCCGGATCTATTTTCAGGGCAGGACAAGATCGCCCATGTCCTGGCCTTCGGAATACTGGGGTTCCTGCTGATCCGGGCGTTTCCGCGCGGTGCGCCGCAGCGGCTGTTCCTGAGATCCCTCCTCGTGGTGCTGGCCGTTGCCGCGGGTCTGGCGGCGTGGCTATTGGGTCGAGGGG
>CAZCVB010000411.1:905-1624 GCA_964501805.1 uncultured Desulfobacteraceae bacterium
GCCGTTGCCGTCTACGGGGGACTG
This sequence comes from uncultured Desulfobacteraceae bacterium, assembly GCA_964501805.1. Classification (GTDB taxonomy): domain Bacteria; phylum Desulfobacterota; class DSM-4660; order Desulfatiglandales; family Desulfatiglandaceae; genus CAZCVB01. Next base: position 930 of record CAZCVB010000411.1, read on the forward strand.
GATGAATTTCACCAGATGTTCGTTCCGGGAAGGGAGGCGAGTCTGTGGGATCTGGCGGCGGATGTGGCGGGCGGCATACTGGCGGTGACCCTCTTCCGGAACGGGCGGACAAAATCCGGCCGGGCATCGAAATTTTTTGACATACGGAACCAGTTTTGAGAGACTTGGGCCCATGACTTTCGTCAGAGCCATCGGTGCTTCGACGATCCGTTATCTCAGGCGGATGGGGACCATGGGGCTGTTCCTGCTGAAGGCCCTTTTCTATATCCTGGTTCCGCCCCTCAAGTTCAGGCGGGTCGTCAGGCAGATACATTTTATCGGGTTCCAGTCCACCATGGTGATCATCCTCACCGGGTGTTTTGCGGGAATGGTCCTGGGCTTCCAGGGGTACAACAGCCTCCGCCAGTTCGGATCCGACGCCTTCCTGGGGCCGGCCGTGGGCCTGGCGCTGATCAAGGAGCTGGGTCCCGTCTTCTCCGCGTTCGTGGTCACGGGGATGGCCGGTTCGGCCATTACCGCGGAGATCGGCATCATGCGGATCAGCGAACAGGTGGATGCGCTGGAACTGATGGGCCTCAACCCGTACCGCTACCTGGTGGTGCCCAACTTCCTGGCCGTCATGATCTGCCTGCCCCTGCTGACCGCCATTTTCGACGTGGCGGGCATCTTCGGGGGATACCTGATCGGCGTAAAAC
>CAZCVB010000412.1:0-1620 GCA_964501805.1 uncultured Desulfobacteraceae bacterium
CAGGATGTCCATGGCGGATGAAAAAGGAGGCGCATATGGCAGCTCCAGGTTGCTCATATCCTGGGTGGTGATCCGGTACCGGTGCAGCAGGGCCACGGCGTTGATACGTCCCAGCATCCCCGTATCCGCGGTCCCGAGCCCCTGGATCCCCAGGACGCGGCCGCTCCCCTTGTCCACCACCAGTTCCAGGTAAACCAGGTCTTTTTCCGGGTAAAAGTGGGCCCGGTCGAACTGGACCACGAAGGCGGAGAGGGCGTCAAACCCCTCTTCTTTTGCGGATTCAAGGGTCAAACCGGCACTGGCCGCCGAGATGTCGAAGAGCTTGATGACGAAACTGCCTACGGCCCCTTCGAAAACTGCGCTGCCGCCGGCGAGGTTGGTGCCGATAACGCGCCCCTGCCGGTTGGCCAGGGATCCCAGGGGCCAGTATCCCGGCCTCCCCGTAATAAGGCTGGGGATCTCCACGCAGTCGCCGCCCGCGTAGATATCCGGGTCCGAGGTCTGCAACTTTGTGTTCACCACGATCGCTCCCCGTGGTGAGATCTCAAGGCCGGCCTCCCGGGCGAGGTCCGAATTGGGAATGACGCCCACGGCCGTGATGACCAGGTCGGTTCCCAGGGTCCTTCGGTCGGTGACCACGGCGGTGACCCGGTCTTCGCCCTCGAATCTGAGCACCTTTTCCCCGAGGTGGAAGGTGATGTCGTTTTCTTCCATGTGGCGCCGGGCCATTCGGGCGAGACAGGGGCCGACAATCCCGGGGAGGACCTGGTCCATGATCTCCACTACCGTGGTTTCGATTCCCCAGAGATCCGACAGGGCCGTGGCCACCTCAAGGCCGATAGCGCCGGCGCCGATTACCACTGTTTTTTCCACTTTCCCCGCCGCCAGTTCCTCCTTTATGGCGACGGCTTTTTCAAGATCCGATATGGAGTAGATTCCCGGCAGGTCGGCCCCGGGAATCGTCAGACGTCTGGGTCGGCTGCCCGTGCCCAGGACCAGTTTGTCATAGGGTAGCTCCCGTTCCGATCCGTCCAGCGTGTTCCGGACATGGACGGTCTTCGCCTCCCGATCGATGGAAACGGCCCGTGTGTTCGTCATCACATCGATGTCCTTGGTATCCCGGAAAAACCGGGGATCCCGGCGCATGTGGAAACTGGTGGCCTGCAGCTGCTCCGCGTCGGCCACGTCCCCCGCCAGGTAGTATGGAATCCCGCAGCCTCCGTAAGAGATGAGATCGTTCTGGTCAATCATGGTCACCCTGGATTCGGGTTCCAGGCGTTTGAAGCGGCAGCCGGCCTTGGGACCCAGGGCGACTGCGCCGATAATTACGATGTGCTGTGGCATGGTGAAACTCCTCTGTCTTTTGTCTTTCCGTAATACGGTTTCAGGCCTGAGACTCCGGCCCCTTTCCGGCGCCGGAATGCCACGGACGGTCCGGAATCGTCATTTCTGGCCCGCCGGGACCCGCACCGGCGTGTCCCGGTCAAAACATATCCGGTTTTATGCCATGGGCGGAGGGGATCTTGCAATGAACTTTTTACCTTTTACCCCTTCCCGTAGCGTGGTATCGTTATTGTCCCATTCTGGGAATGGGAGAAAAACCCTCGCCTTCAGGCGAAG
>CAZCVB010000413.1:0-1611 GCA_964501805.1 uncultured Desulfobacteraceae bacterium
CGCCATGCTGAAAAAAATCTCCGGATGGACGGAAACACGGGCCGCCTTTTTCTGGATCTTCGGCCTCTCCGCCGCGATCAAGCTTCTGACCCTCCTCCCGGACCCGGTGATCAACCGTGACGGAGTACTCTATATCTCCGCGGCCCGGCTGTTCTCGGACGGCCATTTCCGGGAGGCGCTGACCCTGTATCCCGCGCCCGCGTATCCGCTGGTGATCGCAGGGGCCCACGCCGTCTTTCCCGGCGGATGGGTGGCCGCGGCGCGGCTGGTCTCTCTCACGGCCGCCATCCTGGTCCTGATCCCGCTTTACCTGCTCATCCGGCGCCTCTTCGACCGGGAGGCCGCCTGGTGGGGATGCCTGGCCTTTTCCGTCCTTCCCTTCACCAATGAATCGGCCGTAAGCGTGATCCGCGGCCCCGCTTTCCTGTTCCTGTTCGCGTGGGCCGTTTATTTCGCCGCGCGGGCGGTGGAGTCGCCGAGAATCCGTTTTTTCCTGTGGGCCGGTCTCCTTTCCTGGGGCGCCATATGCTTCCGGATCGAAGGCGTTGTCCTCCCGGCATACGGGATCCTGTTCTTCACCGGTCTCGCCCTGTGGGCGAAAGCGGATCGACGGCCTTTCCTGGCCGGTCTTCTCACATGGACCGCCGTCTTCCTTGTCCCTGCCGTCCTTTTCTCCGCAGCGGCGGGCCACTGGGGTATCTCCGGCATCCGCATGGACGACGTCATCCGGAAACTCCGCCATCCTGCGGGTGCCGGCCTGCTTGACACCTACCACCGGATCTATGGCCAGTTGAAACAGATGGAGCAGGCCTCGCCCTGGCCCAGCGGAAAGGAAAATTTTGCGGAAATCGCCCGGCGCTTCATGCCCCTCGTGTACGTCCTCGGCGTGCTTCACGCCCTGGTGAAGGTCATATTTCCCGTGTTTGTCGTTCCGCTCATCCAGGCCCTTCGGAGACCTTTCGGAAGGACGCGCCTGTTTGTCCTTCTCCTTGCGGCGGCCTACCTGCTCATGCTCTATTGCCGGCTGATCACCGGGGATTTCATCCATTCCCGCTTCCTGCTGGCGCCCGTCCTGCTCCTGTTTCCCTGGGTGGGCGCAGGCATCCGGAACCTGTTCGGGGCGATCACGCGCGCCAGGCGGCCGGGCCTGACGGCCGCGGTCCTCGGGATCCTCTTTTTCGTGCTGCCCCTCTACCGCATCGCCCACCACGCGGCCGGGCGGGACCGGGTGGTGATGACCGCCGGCCGCTGGCTGGCCGATCGGACGGACCTCCATCCGCTTCCCATGATCACCAACGATGCCCGGATCCCCTTTTATGCCCGGAAAACCGCTTACATGGACTGGCCCGTCCATCTCCGCGATTATCCTCTCCTGGAGCGGACCGGGGTCGCCAAGGGCATGAAACTCCTTGCCCTCCGGACCGCCCTCCGGAAAAAGGGACTGATTCCCGAATTTCGGTCCTTTGAAAAAATAAAGGAATTCACCGGCAAAGAGGATGTCGTCATCATCTACCGGTTCAGGGAGCCCGGAGGGGCCGTCTCCCCGGACAGCAGACCCCGAACCGGGTCAACCCTTTTTCGCAAAGAGAAATGAGACATTATATCGCACCC
>CAZCVB010000414.1:0-1601 GCA_964501805.1 uncultured Desulfobacteraceae bacterium
TCCTTGCCAACGCCGTCCCGCCTCCAGGCGGGATAAAATCGACGCTCCCGGAGGGCAAACTGTTTTCAAAAACCGCAGTCTTTATGGCCGCATTCAAATCGATGCGTGTCACGCAAGCCCAACGTTCCTATAATTCGCTGATATTAAAAGCATAATTTCCTTTTTGAAAATAGTTTATGCAGGTTTTAGGTCTCACATTCCCGCGGCCTTGCTGAATTTTTCCGCCACATCCAGCAGGTTTTCCGGCCAGTTTTCGGCCAGTGGATCGGCTGGCAACACATGGCAACCCGCACTTTGAGCGATGGTTCGCGCGCTTTTGGATGCCAGCTGGGGCTGAACAAAAATGACCTTTATCCCCCGCTCCCTCGCCAACAGGATAAGATCCCGGAGTCCTCCGGCCGAGGGTTCTTTCCCCTCGATTTCGACCGGGATCTGTTCGAGTCCATAGGCCCTGGCAAAATAGCCCCACGCCGGGTGGTACACCATGAAACGGCGCCGGCCCTGCCCTTTTGCCGCGAACACCTTCCGGATGCGCAGGTCAAGTTCGACGATTTCCCGGACAAAAGCCCGGTAATTCCCCTCGTAAAACTTTTCATGGCCCGGGTCCGCCTGTGCCAGGGCACAAAAAATACGGCGCGCCTGCAACATGACCAGCGGCGGGGAAAGCCAGATGTGGGGATCCTTCACCTGGCCGGACCCCTCTCCCGGTCTTCGACCCCGGGTTTTCATGGGAAGCTTTTCAATCCCGTCTTCCGTGTGAACGATTTTCATGCCGGGGTTGAGTGAAGCGAACTTCTTCAGCCAGATTCTTTCAAACGGAACGTCCACGGCGAAGTATATACCGGCACGGGCCAACGCCGCCATCTGACGCGGTTTCGGCTCATAGGTGGCCGGGTTGGCCCCGGGCAGAACCATGACCGACACCCGGACACGGTCTCCTCCGATTTTTTTCACAAAAAATTTCTGAGGAACAATGCTGACCATGACATTCAGGATGTCTTCGGCCTGGACGGCGGGCGTCGACATATATAGAGAGATGAAAATCAGGCATAAAAACCACTGTCTTTTTCCTCTCATTCTTCCTCTCCCCGCGGTCATTCCGGCTGGTGTTCCCTGCGAAGCAGGTCGTTTACGGTTTTCACCGGGTTGAAGGTAATTATCGGGACTTCCACAAAAAGGCTGATCCATCCGGCCATGGCACCATTCCACAGCCCGGGTCGCTCCAGCGCTTTCAGGTCTTTGCCGTCCTTTGATTTCCGGGAGATAAACACGGCTTTTTCATCTGTATAGCGGAGAAGGTCAAACGGCTTCCCCTGCCGGTCGCGTATGCCGCAGACCAGGTCAACCGGATTGAAGTGCGTGGAAGATCGCAGGATACCCTGCTGCTCGCGGGAATCGGGGTCCACCTGGGCCGTCTCCACAATCTGAACGGACAATTCGCCCGCATCATCCCGAACCCAGAACGGCCCGCCGCCGGGCTCCCCCACATTTTTGACCATCCCGCAGACCCGGACGGGGCGGTTGAGTTTTTCCGTGATGAATGCCCGTTTTTGATCAGCCGAAGCATCCCTGACGGTGTCCGGGACCCGAAAACCGAGCGT
>CAZCVB010000415.1:0-1593 GCA_964501805.1 uncultured Desulfobacteraceae bacterium
AACTCCAAAGGAAAGGATGACAACCGGTACTCAAGGACCTCCGGGTCCAGGACGCATTTTTTCGTCGCCGCCACAGCGGCGGTGTTCCAGTCCAGTTTACCCTTTTTGAAAAGGGTGTATAGGTCAAACATCTCTTTTGGATCGTCCCGGCCGATAATGGCGCAGAGATTGTTCGCGCAGATATTCAGCTCATTGTCCAAGAGGATTCCCGAGGGAGAATGGATGCTTCTGCCGTAGCGATAAACGCGATCATTGACCAGGTCGACCTGGAGTTCGCCCGGGATCGCCAGCCTGACGAAGTCACGGGTATCCACCTGAACCACATAAGAAAGCGATGCGGAGGCCAGTGCATCCAGGACCATGCGAACATCATCACGGAATAACGTATTTTCACTGGTGAACAGATCAAGGTCGTTTGAATATCTTCTATTATAGTAGAAGCGATTCAGGCAGGTGCCGCCGGTCAGGTAGAAGGTTGTTCCCGCTGAAGATATTGCGGCAAGGACCTTGTCCTGCAGGGCGTATATCTTCGTGTAGTTTAGCGCCGCCATTGATACTCCGGGGCCCGGTTGTAATCGCCTGTTACATTGGCCGCGATAAGTCGAAGACGTTTATCCTCCCCTGACCGGTCAATGTAGCGGTCCAGCAGACGTTGAAGCGTGTCGCGGGGGAACAGGTTCCTGAGATGCCGGGAAGGATGACGGCTGTTTTCAATGATCTTGGAAACCAGAAACCGGTCGAACCCCGGTTCTTTTCTATCGAGTCGATCAAGTATGTCCCGGGCCGTAAGATGGTATTCGCCCCAAAAACATTCTCCCATGATTACCCGGGCGCTTGCGAGTCGAGGGTCCGTCATTTTATTCCGCCTCGGATGTCGACTTTGCCGTGAGATCATTCAATCTATCTTCCGGCTGTACTTTTGCCCGCCGGTATTATCGATGATAACGCTGGCGAACCCCTCCCGGGTTTCCGGGCCTGCGTCTCTGAAATCGGCGACACCCCGTTCGTCCGTGGCGGGGTCGGTTTGCAACCCCCTACAACCCCGCCATGGCGGGACGCGTTTTTAAAAAGAGATTACCTCCATCCCCTGCACAGGTCAACCAAGCAGGTCCAGCCCCCATTTTTTCACTGCCGCCATCCCCCCCTGCAGGTTGAAGGTCTCATGGATGCCCGCCTGGTCCAGGGTGATCTGGGCCTCGTAGGAACGGACCCCGGTGTTGCAGATGAGTACGATCTTTTGGTCACGCGGCACCTCTTCCATGCGGTCCCTGAGCTGGCCCTGGGGGATGCTCTTCCAGTGTCCGGGGTATTTTTCCACAAAAGGACCGGCGTTTCCCCATTCGCGACAGTCCAGGAACAGGACGTCTCCCTTGCCCCTTTGGTCCCACCACGCGGCGAACTGATCCGGTTCAATGACCCGGTTTTTTCCGGAGAGGATGTTTTCGGCGGTGTTTCCAAGGGCGTTCAGGATGTCCATGGCGGATGAAAAAGGAGGCGCATACGGCAGCTCCAGGTTGCTGATTTCCTGTGTGGTGATCCGGTACCGGAGCAGGGGAGCCACGGCGTTGATGCGTGCCAGCATTCCGGTATCGG
>CAZCVB010000416.1:0-1576 GCA_964501805.1 uncultured Desulfobacteraceae bacterium
AGCGTTGGTCTCCGGAACCAGAGGTCGCGCGTTCGAGTCGCGCATCGCCCGCCATTATTTTTAACAATTTCACGCGGGGGCCGGAAAATTCTCCGACCCCCGTTTTTTTGTGCAGCCCCAGGGATACATCCCTTTCCGCCCGGCCGGAACCGGAATACCGATATCCCAGATACCACGGGCACTTTCCCCCGGCATTGAAGATCAGGCCTTCTGGAAACAAATCAGGGAGGGATCATAATCCGCCGCCTGTTCGAATCCCAACAGGTTCAACAGGGTGGCCGCCACATTGGACAGGCCGCGTTTCGGCAGGTCCGCCATGCCGTATTCCCCGTTATAAGACGGATCGTATATGACAAAAGGAACCGGGTTCAGGGTGTGGGCGGTCTTGGGCTTTTTTCGTCCCTCTGCGTCCAGCGTAAACATCTCGTCGCAATTGCCGTGATCCGCCGTCACCACGGCGATCCCCTCAAGATCCTCAATCACGGAAAGCAGTTCCGCCACGCACCGATCCACCGTCTCCATGGCGATAATCGCCGCATCCAGATTCCCCGTGTGTCCCACCATGTCTCCGTTGGCGAAGTTGAGGCGGCCGAAACGGTAGTGGCCGCTTTTCAGCAATTCGATGGCCCCTTCCTTTATCTCTGGGGCCTTCATCCGGGGCGCCCGGTCAAATTCGATCCTGTCCGAGGGGATTTCCACGTAGGTTTCCAGGACATCGTCAATATATCCGGAACGGTTGCCATTCCAGAAATAGGTCACATGCCCATATTTCTGGGTCTCGGATATGGCGAAACTGGGGACCTTTTCGGCGCACAGGTACTCGCTGACGGTCCGTTCGATCAGGGGCGGCTGGACCAGGAAGCGGGGCGGCATATGGGTGTCCCCGTCGTATTCCATGAGCCCGGCATAAAGGATGTCCGGGAGCGAACCGCGGTCGAACGCCCTGAAGTCCTTTTCCGTGAAGGCGCGCGAGATCTCGATGGCCCGGTCCCCCCTGAAATTGAAACAGACGACGGCATCGCCCTCTGTCACGGGACCCACGGGACGGCCCTTTTCATCCACCACCACAAAGGCGTCCAGGTACTGATCCGTGATCTCCGGATCCTCCGCATAAAAGGTCTTGACCGCCTCCTCCGCGGAGCGGAACGGACGTCCCTTTCCCAGGACATGGGCTTCCCAGCCCCGCCGCACGATGTTCCAGTCCGCATTGTACCGGTCCATGGTCACCTTCATGCGGCCGCCCCCCGACGCAATGCCATAGTCCAGGCCCTTTTCATCCGAGATCCGCTCCAGCCGCTCCTCGGTGGGAACCACGTAATCGAGCGCCGTTTTTTCCCCCACATCCCTCCCGTCGAGAAGGGCGTGGACCCGCACCCGGGGGAAACCCTGTTCCGCGCACCGGTCCACCAGGGCGTACAGCTGATCGATATGGGAATGGACATTCCCGTCGGACAGAAGTCCGATAAAGTGGACCGTTCCGCCTGCCTTTACCCGAGCGGAGATATCGGCCCACGTGTCGGACTCGAAAATCCGTCCGGTTTCAATGGCCCGGTTCACCAGCCGGGCGCCCTGGTCG
>CAZCVB010000417.1:0-1542 GCA_964501805.1 uncultured Desulfobacteraceae bacterium
GGCCGCCACGGCCTCGGCGGCGATGCATCCGACGCCGGTTTCCCCGAGGCCGCCGCCCGCCGGAACGACCTTTCCCAGGAGGCGTTTCACCAGCAGCTCGGGAAGGGCATTCGGGTAAACCGGATCGATCGGCGCCACCTGCGCGCCGCTCTTTCGCGCCGCGGTTTCCTGATCCGGGGACACGGCCAGGATGACGCGACCCGCGCCGGTCTGCCGTTTCAGCCGCTCGATCCCGGCGGCCAGCCGGTCGGCCGCGGCCTGAAGGGCGAATTGCTGGGTCACGATCAGGAGATCCTGGTCCAGGGCGTTTATGATGAGGGTATCAAGGGGAGGATCCGACCTGATGATGTCTCCGAAGCCGGGGCATCCGGGGAGGGATTCCAGGAAACCGGATGCGCCGTCCGACCCCTTCAGCGCGGCGCTGAAATCTTTGTCCCACTGGTCCGCGTCGTCGGTTTCGATGGCGATGGTGATCACGGTTTGACCGTAGAACCCCGCTTCTTCGGACACGGACGAAACGGTTCCCGTGGCACTGGAGACGAGGAAGGTCTCTCCCGAACCGGAAAGCCGCACCCGCTGCCCGGTCCTGACGCGGTCTCCCGGCCGGATGTCCGGCACAACCGAGTCGGTCCCGGGAAAGGCCCTCTGGAGCAGAATCCTGCCGGGATCGGGGATGTCTGCCGGCGTTTTCTTCTGATGGAGGGCGTCCACGCCGGAATATTTCAGCCCCGGCTTTCCAAAGCTGAAAAACGGTTTTTTTATCATACCTGCCTCCTAAGTCATGGGACCGGCACACCCGCCGGAAAATTCCGGCCGGGTGTCTACAGGACGTGACATTGAGCGCATTTGGCCGGGCCGCTTTCCTGGTCCTTGTGGCAACCGACGCAGTTTCCATGGAAGGCGTCCGGGATTTTCGGCGTGTCTTCGTCTCCGGCGCCATGACATTCCGTGCATGCCTCCGGCCGCTCTCCCTCCTCGGAGGTATGGTGACACTCCGTGCACTCGATGCCATACCCGGATTCCGAGGCGTGTGTGCTGTGGTCGAACAGGACGTTTCCCGCATTGCTGTGGAACATGATCCGGATGGGTGTCTCCGGCGGCTTTTTGGCAAAGGCCGTAAAACAGACGATGCCTACCACCAGGAGGATGGCCGCGATAACATATGCGACCGTCAACTGTCTTCTGGATTCCATGATGCCTTTCCCCGTCTCGCTGAATCGCGTTGCTTTCCCTGCCGGAAAATGCCCGTCTCCTGCATTGTCTGCGTCCCTTTCCCGGCCATGGGCGCCGTTTCCCCGGGAAGGAAGCCCTGCCGCGCTTTTTTCAGGACTTCCGAATAAAATGTGAAATAATGAACAAGAACTTTTTTATAGAACACCTCATCGTTTTGTCAAGAAACTTTCATGCTGTAGCGCCGAAGGCCGGGGCAGGGTGCATGGGAGCCGCGTCCACATCCATTCCCTCTCTGGACGCAAGGCGGCCGCCGTCCGGAAGCACCGCTCGAAAGGCCTTGACACGGAAGGAGGGCCACCGTATTTTTAT
>CAZCVB010000418.1:0-1540 GCA_964501805.1 uncultured Desulfobacteraceae bacterium
GCCCGGCTTCAGCTATGACTGGTCTTCCATGTCCTTTCAGGAACGCAAGGCCACCGGCCAGGTGACGGGACTGTTCGTCCTCGCGTTGATCTTTGCCTATCTCTTTCTGGTGGGGCAGTACGAAAGCTGGAGCATTCCCTTTTCGATCATCGTCTCCATTCCCGTGGCCACTCTCGGGGCGCTGGCCGGCCTCTGGCTCCTCCACATGCCCCTTTCTATTTACGCCCAGATCGGCCTGATACTCCTGGTGGGCCTGGCGGCCAAAAACGCCATTCTTATCGTGGAATTCGCCCGGGACCGCCGCCGGGAGGGGTTATCCGTTTCCGAGGCCGCGGTGGACGGAGCGAAGATCCGCTTTCGGCCTGTATTGATGACCGCGTTTACCTTTATCCTCAGGGTTCTTCCCATGGTCATCGCCACCGGCGCCGGGGCCGGCAGCCGCAGGGCCATCGGCACCGCGGTTTTTTCAGGCATGCTGGTCTCCACCTTGTGCGGCATCTTCCTGATCCCGGCCCTTTATTATATTTTCCAGACATGCCGCGAAAAGGGCCATGCCTTTCTGGAGCGGCGGGGCGAGCAGGCGAAAAAGGCGGGCAGGGCATGAGCATGAGAAAGAGAGAATACCGGGATAAAAGACGGAATGCGAAGATGACGGGAGAAAGGGTTCAGCTCTTTCCGGCCGCGATCCTCCTGCTCCTGTTATTGACCGGGCTGGCGGCGGCCGAGAACCGGCTGGCGGTGCTGCTGGGTCAAAAACCCGGCGCGCTTGAGCAGGAACTGGCGGAGCGAGGGGGCGGTCACCGCCGGCCTGGTGCGGCTCTATAAGGCCCTCGGCGGCGGCTGGCAGTCCCTCGAGCCGGCAGCCCATGAATCGGGCGGGGCAACCCGTCATTGACACTTCCCGCACGAATTGATAGACTTTATTGTGGAGCGCCCGGAGGTGATAAAGGCATCTCCGGAATGATCATGCGCCATCTGGAATGCTGGACATCAAATTCCATCAAGGGAGGCCTCAATGAGAAACCGTCGGTATCTCCTTTGTTTCCTGTTGTTTCTTTTCCTGATCGGCCTTTCGGGCCCGGCGCGCGCCCGGACATCCGCCGACCCGAACCGTGCGGCGCTGAAGGGGCTCATAGAGGATCTTCAGAAGGCCATCGATGACGCGGACCGGCGGATGATCGCCCATCCCAGGTTCCTGGATGAGCTCCGGGTCCTGGTCCGGAAATACCGGCGCCGATTGCGGGACGTCTACCTGGAAGAGACCTTCAGCGACGGAAACTACACGAAAAACCCCCGCTGGGTGGTGACGGCCGGCCGTTTCCGCCTCACGCCCGACCATCGTTTATACAGCCATGTCCCGGCGGAACGGCCTGTTGCCTCATCGCGAGAGGAAGGGGAAGAAGAGCCCATCGGGCTGATCCTGAAGGAAATCCTCCGGTCCGGCAAAAAGAAAAAACAAAAAAAACAGTCCGTCCCGCAACAGAAAACCTGTGCCATCCGGACCCTGACCCGGATCGGCCCCCTGTTCGAGGTGGACATC
>CAZCVB010000419.1:0-1533 GCA_964501805.1 uncultured Desulfobacteraceae bacterium
GCACAGGACGATGATATCCAGGCCCCGGGCCTCGGCATGGGCCATGTTCAGGGCCGACAGCAGGAGGCCGCCCTCGATGGTGATATTCGCCTGGTTGGAACCGCAGCAGACGAATTCCTCGACATCCACCAGTTCGATTCCAAGCCGCCGGCATGTCCACCGCGCGGCCATCTCGTACTGGGGAACCTTTGTAGGGGTCGTACACCCCAGAAATAGGCCGTATTTTGTCATTTGGATCCTCCCGGTTGAAGCCGATCAACCCCGATGGAACGGAGCAGGGTTGCAGCTTTTTCCCCTTTACCGCTCAAGGGCGGAAGGGAGAGTTCTTCTCTTTTTTTTACCCATGCCTCCTCGGTGGGAAAAACGATGCCGGTCTTCATCACCTGCCGGGTCTGGTTCACCCAGGAGGCCGGCGCGTATCCCTCCCGCGCGGCGATATTTTTCACCACGTTCAGGACATTGAAAAACTTCACATCCTGGGGGCAGAATTCCTCGCAGTTATGACAGGTGGCGCAATACCAGATACACGGGTTTGAAAGGAGCGATTCCTTCATCCCGAGGTTGATCATCCTGGCGATCTTCCTGGGATCATACCCGGGAAAGACGTCGTGAATGGGGCAGCCGGCCGTGCACGTGCCGCAGGAAAAACAGGCGGTGACCTGGCCGGCGGAAGGATGGGACAGGACTTCCCACTTGAAGTTGGGATCAAAATCCGATGCCATGATGACTTGGGGCTTCATGAACCGATTCACCTCCCTTTCGTTGAGTTAACCGTGTAGCCCTTCCCGCCCGTTTTCCGGTCGTTCCCATGACTTTTCCCTAATCAATGAACCTCCGACCGGGCAACAGGGGGCATGGACTCAAGACCAAGAGAGAAAAGTATAGCAATCCCCGTGCCGGTGGAACCGAATCCGGGCGGCGAAGGGCCGGAAATCCGGATTTCCGCTCCCTCCCGCGGTCTCCGCTGGAGCCCCTGTTTGGCGACACTCCCCAAAACCGCCCTCGCCATGCGGAAATGTTAATGATTTTATGTTAACGGGTGTTCATTTTTTAACAATTTAAAGGCAAGGCGGGTATATGCTGATGGTTTCGGGTGGGAAGGGAGGACCCGGCGATCGGCCGGGGTCCGGCCGGAAAGGAGGAACCGGTATGAGCGAAGAAGCAGGCAGGCTTTTGGGCGCGGTGCTGGCGCGGGGAGGGCGGTCCGGCCACTGCGGAATGCCTCCGCGGTCATCGCCGGAATTTTTTTGGAAAGGCTGCCGATTTCCCCGCCCGGAAAGGGGTCTTCCGTTTTGCCTTGACACCCGGCGCTCTCGCCGCTTATATTGTCGACATTGCATCGGTCGGCGCCACACGCCCGGTGACGGCTTTCAGAAATCACCTCATCATGTCACAGATGGTCTGTTTCGCAAGATCCTCAGGAGGGTCAAACCCGCCTCAACACGGATCGGGGATGGATTGAAAGGTGAAAAGACCATACCTCCTGTCTCGTCCAGATATGTCCGTTCAAGGACGCCTTCCTCGAAACCATCC
>CAZCVB010000420.1:0-1513 GCA_964501805.1 uncultured Desulfobacteraceae bacterium
AAATACGGGTTTCAGCGAGAAGGGATATCAAGGCCTTTATGGAATTGGCATGCCATGTCAGAAACATTGGTCATTTTAAGGAGCTGGATCGTTTTCCAGCCCACCTGGCGGACATATACGGCCGGGACAGTCTCGGCGGCGAGGGCTGGTTTTCGGCGCTTTCCGGTCAATTCGCACGGATCTATATCGGGGACGAATTCTGTATCAACCGGTTGCCCGCACCGGAGGAGCTGACCGAGGTCTGCAACTTCGTCGCTGACCGGGGTTTGGGAATTACATTTCTGACGCCTTACCTCACGGATGAAGGACTGCGAAAGTGTTCCGTGTTGCTGGACCGACTTGAAGAGAGCGTCCCCCATGCGGAAGTGACAGTCAATGACTGGGGGGCGCTCCTTTTTTTCAGGGAGAGGTTTCCTTCCTTTCAGATGGGGATCGGACGGTTGCTGGACAAGGGCTTCAAAGACCCCCGCCTGCCGGATGCGGAAGATATCCGTTCGATTTCCAGGGAGATCGGTGATCTCCTGGCGAAAAGCACCTTTGATTCCCCTGAATTTCAAAAAAAGATGCTGGATATGGGCGTCTCCCGCCTTGAGAGGGACCTGCTCCCGTATGGGGTACCCGGAGAGAATCTCCGCCCGCTCAGAAACGCCTTCTATTTTCCCTTCGGCTATGTAACGACCGGGCGGGTCTGCCTGCTGGCGTCGTTCAATCAGCCTGCCGTCGAGAAGTTCAGTATCCCGGATGGATGTGGCCGGACATGCGATCTCCTGGGCCTGGAACTGTGTACCGACAAGTCTTCCTTCCAGCTTGTTCAGGGAGGGAATACGGTCTTCTATCTCTATCCCCTTCCTGCCCTGGGCGTTCTCGTGGAAAGGGCGAAACGCGATGATTTTCGCCTGGTCTATCAAGGACTGGCTGTCTGAAGATGAAGATAATCGCCCCCGTCAGTTCCCTCAAAGAAGTCGAAATGCTCCTGCATTACGGGGCGGACGAACTCTATTGCGGGATCAGGACCCACGAATGGGAAGAGCATTTTGCCGGTCGCTGGTGGATGAACCGAAGAAGCCCCACCGGCGCCAATATCAGCTCATGGGAAGACATCCGTAAAGTGGTGGGATCGGCCCATCAGGCCGGAACGCCGGTGAATGTTACCCTGAACGCCCCTTTTTATACGGATGGCAGTATCAAATATGTGCTGAAACTGGCCGAGAAACTGGTGAGTGAACTTCAGATAGACAGTTTTATCGTAAGCGATCTGAATCTGCTGTTGAGTCTTTCCCGTGCGGGTCTTCCCTCAAGGATCCATCTGAGCAGCCTGGGAGGGTGTTTCAATATCCGGTCGGTCGATTTTTATCGGTCCCTCGGGGTAAAGAGGATCATCCTGCCCCGGCAGCTGCGGGCATCCGAAATCAGGCGCATTGTCACTGAGGGCCATCCGGATATGGAATTCGAGGTATTTGCCGTAAATGACGGATGTTTTTACGAAGAGGGCTTCTGCCAGACGACTCACGCC
>CAZCVB010000421.1:0-1511 GCA_964501805.1 uncultured Desulfobacteraceae bacterium
GCATACGCGGCCCTGAAACAGGGGCTCCAGCGCCACGGCCTGGCGTTCGCGAACACGAAGACCCCGACCGCCGTTTTGCTGCCGGACAACCGGAGCCTCATCCTGAAGCGGTCCCGCGCGGAGAACGTCCGGGCCATGGAGACGGTTCACAAGGGCGACGGCCGGGCCTATGACCGGGGTCTCAACGAACTGCTTAAAAACGCCGAATTGACGTTCGGCCTCCTGGGAAAGGAACCGTGGTCCTTTGATACGCTCCGGATGATCCTGTCCGCCTGGTGGGACCTGGGGCTCCATGGGTTGACGTCCTATTTCGGGACCGCCCTCAGGTCCTGCAGGGGCTGGCTGGATGGCCGCTTCAAGTCGGACCTGTGCCGGGCGCTGCTCGCTCCGTGGGTCCTGCACACGGGACTCGGCCCGGAGAATGCCCTCTCCGGATTCATGGACCGCCTGATCTTCGTCACGCTGGAGCAGGCGGGGATGCCCGTTGTAAAAGGCGGCAGCGAGAGGATCGTGAGGGCGTTCGTAAAATTCATTGAAGAACACAACGGCGTCTTTGTTGTAAACGCAGACGCGGCCGGGATCATCACCCGTGGAAACCGGGCCGTCGGGGTCCGGACCACGGAGGGGGTCACCTACAGGGCCGGAAAAGCGGTCATCTGCAATGTCACGCCCGCCCAGCTGTATCAGCGCCTCCTGGACCCCCGGACCGTCCCCCCGCGGGTCCTGCGGCAGGCCGCGGGCTATCGCTACGGCCGCGGCGACATGCAGATCCACATGGCCCTGGATGAACCGCCCGAATGGCCGGATCCGGGGCTGAAGAACGTGGCCATGGTGCATGTGACGCCGGGCCTGGACGGCCTCTCAGGGGCCGTGAACGAGGCCGAGCGCGGCCTTCTTCCCGCACAGGCCACCATCGTGGTGGGCCAGCCCACGGCAATGGATCCTTCCCGCGCACCCAAGGGTAAATGGATTTTGTGGCTTCAGTTGCAGGAATTACCGGGGAACGGACATCTCCTGGGCGATGCAAAGGGCGAGATCGTCACGCCGGCCGACGGCAGGTGGGACCCGGAAACGGCGGAGAGGTACGCGGACAGGATCATCGGCCGGCTGAGCGCCCAGATCCCCAACCTGCGGCGGTCTCTCCTGGCGCGAAAGGTCCTCTCCCCGGCGGATCTCGAGGCCCGAAACATGAACCTGGTGGGCGGAGATCCTTACTCCGGGGCGTGCAGCGTGGACCAGTTCTTCCTGTGGCGGCCCCTGCGGGCCACCCGGAATCACACGACGCCTGTCAAGGATCTGTACCATATCGGCGCCGCCACCCATCCCGGCCCCGGGCTCGGGGGGATGTCGGGATATCTCGTGGCCGGGGAACTGACCGGGTGACCCGCCGGGGGCCATAAAAAAAGGCCGGCGAAAATCGCCGGACCTTTTTTGCGTCCTGGTGCCTGGGACGAGAATCGAACTCGTACAGAGACCAAGCTCCGAGGGATTTTAAGTCCCTTGCGTCTACC